>JABJKH010000029.1 GCA_018660465.1 Rhodospirillaceae bacterium | reverse complement strand
TAAAATGAAGCCGAATATTGAGGAAATTAGCCGCACCTTGAAGAAGGATAACGTGACGGCAATTGTCCTCTGTCCCGTCTGACCGTCCTGCACGGGCGCCGTGGGCGGCCTTGGACATTTCTTAGAACGAGCAGGGTTCGCGACGACGCAGATCAGTCTGGTTCGGGAACACACCTTACAAATCAATCCGCCAAGGGCGTTATTAACACCGTTTGAACTGGGGCGACCTTTTGGCGCGCCGAATGAGCCTGAATTTCAAAAGCGCGTGCTTGTTGAAACTTTAAATTTGCTGACCCGTGATAAGGGGCCTGTATTGGAGGAATGGACTGAAGCGGCTCCCGGTCCCAAGGCTGACCTAGAAGGATGGACATGCCCTGTCGACTTTGGCCCAGGCATGGACGCCGTTGATGTTAATGTGGACCCGTTTACTGCGGTGATGCAGGAAATTGATAAACTGCGCCCTTGGCACGATACGGCAGAGAAGAAACTTGGGCGAACGACGTTCGGCATTGCGAATTTAGAATTGGACGTAATTGTTCGTTATTTAGTTGATTTCATTGAAGACACAGATGCGCCTTTACCGCTATCAGGAATGCCACGATATCAGGCCGTCAAGCTTTGCATCGACGATCTAAAAGCGTTCTATTTTGAATCTGCCTTGGCCCAACCAGGGGTCGCGACGGACTTTGAATTAGCGAACTGGTATTACGCAGAAACTATCGTTTCCGATATGCTGGTTCGTCTGAATTCAGTATGTGCAGCGACGGATGATGCGGTGCTAAAAAGGATGTCGATTCGAGGTATCATTCCGGCGCATCAGGCGCACCGAAAAAATAGCTGTTAACGCCTCTTTCCTTTCGCATGTAGTGGGATAATAGGCACTTAATTTTGTATTTTTGTCACACTTTTGTGTTGGAAATTGCTGAAATGAAAAATCGGGCCTATAAACCCTCCTAACTTATCTTTAATGGTTGCCATATATGGTGGGCGCAAGCATGATCATTCCAAGATATTGTGTGGCAAAAAAAACAATACGTGTCGACGGTTTAACGTGGACACATTTATTGCAGTTATTCACAATAGCCCCGGTGATAAGAGTGCGGTAACCTGCTTTTGTTAAAGTAAGTGGTGAGCCGGTTTGAGGATGTTTTCGGCGCAAAATTAAAAAAATAAATATGCGCCGGGTGTGCTTGGTTAAGTGGGGGAAGTTACACTTTTCCAAGAGGTGATAAAAATGAGTCTGGTGAATGGACGTAAAATTATGAGGAATGGGCTTTCGATTTTTTCTGCGATTTTGGTTGGGGCACTGCTGATAGCAATCCCTGTTGCTGAGAGTGCGGAGATTCCCCTAGATGCTGGGAAACAGGTTGCACAAAAAGGCGGTGATGACCTTTTGCTCGACAGTGGCAAAGTTGGTGGCGCGAAGGAAGTGAAACGCGACACTGAAACCATTGAAGATAGCACGAAGAAAGCTCATGAAGCTCTGGCAGCGGAAACTCAATACCCGTCAGCGGCGACATGTCGGACCTGTCATCCGAAGCAATATAACGAATGGGCTGTTTCACAGCATTCATATTCACAACTAAGTCCGGCTTATCTCTCACTCAGCAATAAAATTCTTCAGCTTTCGAATGGAACCAACGGCGACTTCTGTCTTCGGTGCCATAGTCCTGTGGGCGCGAACTTGGGTGAAAACCCGCGGATGTCGAACTTAAAACGTCATCCGACCTCTCGTGAGGGCATTACCTGCATGGTCTGTCACCGGATCAACAAGCGTTATAATAAGGTGAGTGGACGTTTGGACCTTGAAGAAGGAAGTCTGCTCAAGCCTGTCTATGGCCCGCTTGGCAATGCCGAGATGGAGCGGGTTCTGAATAATAAGGATAAATATCGGGTTGTGACCAAGGAAGGCGAGGCAGGTCGTCAAATTCATATTTCATCTAAAGGCTTCAACCACATGTCGTCGTCGAGCTTCTGTGGCTCCTGTCATGACGTGACCTTGTTTAATGGCTTCCGATTGGAAGAGGCGTTCAGCGAATACCGGATGTCCCCCGCCGCCGAGCGTGGCGAAACCTGTCAGGACTGCCACATGGGCAAAATCCAGGGCAAGAAGTCCGGTTATGAAATGGGTCCGGCAGCGGTTGTTGGTGGTGTTCCGACCAAGCCGCGTCGTTTAGCGAATCATTTCTTTGCTGGTCCTGACTATTCACTTATTCATCCCGGTATCTTCCCGCATAATACGGACGCCCAAGAAATGGCGACCTTGGAAGAGTGGCTGGTCTTTGATCATAAGGCAGGCTGGGGCACAGACAAATTCGAAGATAAGGTCACCGATAAAACCAAATTCCCGAAACGTTGGGAATCGGTTGATGATCGCTACGATGCCCGTGAAATTCTTGAAACCCAGTTCAAGCGCCTTAAATGGGCTGAGGGAAAGCGCTACGAGGTTCTTCGGAACGGCTATTTACTTCAAGATGTGAAGACAACTTTGGCCAGTTCTAAGGACGGGATTAAGTTCGAAGTTAAAGTCGCAAGTGGAACTGACGGACATAATGTTCCGACCGGATTCACTGGTGAGCGTGTTCTATTCTTGCATATCCAAGTTCGTGACCGGAATGGCAAAATGGTTTTCCGGTCTGGCCATCGTGACCCGAACTTTGACCTCTTGGATGGTCACTCTTTCTATGTCCACGCGGGTAAGATGAAAAAAGACCCGTATCTGTTCAGTCTGCAGTCGCGGTTCGTGACGCAGAACGGTCGGGGTGGGGAAATTGAGCATATTATTCCCATTCCTTATCCTGTGATCTCCCTGCCGCGTGTGTTGCCGTCGACACAATCGCTTGTGTTCACGGGGGAACCAACGACGGAACGGAATCACCTGCGAGGCATTGAGCCGTTGGGACACCGTTGGGCAGAGTACTTTATTGATCCAAGTAAATTGACCGGTAAAGGTCCTTACACCGCTAAGGTCATGCTGAAGTCGCAACCCATTCCAGCCAATATCGTCATCGCCATTCAAGATGTCGGTTTTGATTACGGATACAGTGCTGCGGAGTTAGGTGCCAAATTGATTGGTGGCGTCATGACGCTTTGGTCAAAAGAATTAACGTTTAACGTTGATAATGCAAAAAGCGCGTTGTTGAAGGTTAAATAGTTAAAATTTTTAACAAGCGAATTGTTTGGTTCGCATGAAAGTTTAAGAAGGGGGGAATTCGCGAATGAAGTGCGTGCATGAGCGAAAAGACCAGTCGGTTTCATTTGTTAAAGGCGCTATTCTTGCGGCTGCCTTAAGTTTAGGGGCTGCGTCTACGGCGTTCGCTGGCGGAGGATCTGGTAAAAGCCCAAGCGTAGATGGGGCTCCCGATTTTTTCCCAGAGTCAAATACAAGTACGAAAGGCTTAAGAAGCCTGTTCCCCCTTGGAGACAGATTTGAGGTAATCAAACTCTCAACGGAAAAAACACCGTTTCAAGGTGTCGGGGAAATTCCGGCTCGGCCTAAGCTGGCGATTGAACTTGGTGATCCATTTTTAGATACCGGTAATTTGGGTGCTGGATTTGAAATTGGAACTGGTGCCGTTTGGCAACCGCGCCTCTGGGCGTTCATGATCTATCGGACAGCTCTTCAGCATTTCAACAACCGGGCGACGAATAATCAGTCCGAATGGGCGAACAGACTTGATCTATTTGCGAACCTGCAATTGACCGGAACGGAGAAACTTGTATTCGGTATTCGGCCTTTGGATGCAAACAGATTTGGAAAATTTACACGGCAAACTTTTGATGGCCGTGATGAAGGTTTTACGACCGCGCTAAATTTTGATGTTACGACGTTCTTCTTTGAAGGTGATTTTGGAAGCCTGTTCCCGAATGCTGACATAATGGGTACGAAGCCAATTGATTGGGGTTTCACAATCGGTCGCCAGGTCATCAACTTCCAAGAAGGCATCATGATCAACGATACGCTGGACGCGGTTGGTGTCGTTCGAAACAACATTATTTCTATTCCAGGTGTTTCTGGAATGCGCTTGAGCTTTTTGTATGCTTGGGATTCGCTGGATCGCCCGCTTGGGGATTCTGGCGTAGACGCGTCTCTATACGGAATATTCGGCTCCGCAGATACTTACAATACTACGTATAATTTTGATATGGCCTATGCGTATGAGGATAACGATGGTACCGGGGATCAGTTGAATCTCGGATTGGCAGCCATTCAACGCGTTGGCAATTGGTCAACGGCGCTCCGTGCAAACCTTTCGATCGCGCCTGGTGACAACAGTCGGGGGGTAGCTGATGGGTTGCTATTATCTACTGAACTTTCAACGACAGTGCCTGGATCAGATGATATTTTCTACCTCAATCCATTTGTGAGTTTTGGGCAATACAGCCAGTTAGGGCGCGAACCTATTTCTGGAGGCCCTCTCGGCTCCCTAGGAATCATGTTTGCATCGCCAAATATGGGAGCTTATGGCGCAGAAATTAGCCCCTTTACGGATGACAACATTGGTTTTGCAACTGGATACCAGGCATTTTGGGATCATACACGTCGCAATATGATCTTAGAATTGGCAGGCCGCCTTAATTACAACGACCATGAAGATGCGCGGAATTCGGTTGGCATTGGTGTTCAATTGCAACAGGCAATTGGATCTCACTTCCAAGTTCAAGCTGAGTCATTCTACGCATTTCGTACAGGTGGTACTAATAATTCAGGCGTGCGTCTTGAACTCCAGGTTGTCTATTAAGAAATTAACGAGGTTATGTTCGTACTGGTGGATGCTGTCAAAATTTAGACAAAAAGATAGGTCAGTCTTCGCCCAATTATAAAACAAATAACGTCTGGTAAATTGATGACAGGGCTCGTATCTCCAATCGTTATCCAGTTCGTCGGCTTCGTTATTGTTGCCGCCGTTGTTACCCAGGTCTTCCTGATGGTGATCCATTCAGTAAGACGGCTTGAGCATGAGAAAGCTCGACATGATATTCAGTTGGATTTACTAAGAGCACGGGTCCAAACGACGATGGCGCAAGCCGGTGTTGAACGAGACCGGTCCGAGCTATCGTGGAACGGCTTTAGAAAATTTGAAATTCAGAAGAAGGTTCCAGAAGCCCCCGGGGTTCATTCGTTTTATCTGGTCCCTCACGATGGTAAAAAGTTACCGCCTTTCCAGCCTGGTCAGTATCTAACATTTCAACTTAGATTGCCTGATGAACAGAAACCTCTCGTCCGGTGTTATTCGTTATCAGATTCACCCTTAGACCCGGACCACTATCGGGTTTCCATCAAGAAAGTCCCGCCACCGAGAGACAAACCCGAACTTTCACCCGGTCGGTCTTCGACTTTCTTTAATGAGATCCTGAAAGAGGGCGATATTCTCGATGTAAAGGCGCCGAGTGGGCATTTTTACATGGATATGAATAAAACGACCCCTGTCGTCCTCATTGGGGGTGGCATTGGGATCACGCCCGTTATGAGCATGATCAACTCGATCGTCGAATCCGGCGTAAAGCGGGAAGCCTATTTCTTCCTAGGTCTTCGCAATAAAGCCGAACATATGATGAAAGAACATTTGGAACGTTTGGAGCGGGAAAACGAAAATATCCATTTGCACATTTGTTACAGCAACCCTGACGATGACGATATCGAAGGCACAGATTATCAGCATGCGGAGCGAGTCAGCGTAGATTTGTTCAAGCGTGTTCTTCCCTCGAGTAATTTTGATTACTACATGTGTGGCCCGCCGCCCATGATGTCATCCGTAACAACGGATCTAAAGGAATGGGGCGTTCCTGATTCGAGTGTGCATTTTGAAGCCTTTGGCCCGGCCAGTGTTAAGCCGAAAAAGAAAGCAGAAGCTAAACCTGCCGATGCCAACGCGCCGGAAATCAACGTCGAATTCGCCATGTCCGGAAAAACTTTGAAATGGGACGGCAGTGCGGAATCAATCTTGGACTTTGCTGAAGACAACGGCATTAATATGGAATCTGGGTGCCGCGCGGGCAATTGTGGTACCTGTATCACAGCGGTAAAATCCGGCGATGTTTCCTACAGCATCGAGCCCGGTTCGGCCCCTGAAGAAGGGTCCTGTCTGACATGTATCTGTGTTCCAAAAGAGAACTTAGTGTTGGACGCCTAAAAAATTGCGCTAAATTCAGGACAATGGTTGGAAAATCCATCCATTTTCCTTAGACTAAAAAAAACAACGGTTGCATCCCCGGCGCGAAAAGACCACGGGGAGACCAGTATCAATAAGGGAGGTCAAAAATGAAATTCCAAGGAAACGTTCGTCGATCAATTCGGGTTTTGAGCTTACTCGTGTTTTCTTTCTGCTTTGGCCTTGCGGTGCTTGGAGGTTCCAGCACGTCGCAGGCTGCTGCAAAACTGAGGCTTGATCCCGGATCAGTAAAGGGGCCCGATGCCTGTGGTGAGTGCCATAAAACGTCCATCCAAAAATGGAAAGCAACGCACCACGCAACCAGCTTTAAAACGTTGCCGCGTAAGAAATCTGCCAAAAAAATTGCGAAGGCAATGGGGCTGAAACGGATTAAGGCAGGAAGTGATTGCTTAACATGTCACTTCACTTCGGCAAAAAAAGGTAAGCGGGTTAAGCCAATCGCTGGCATCACATGTGAATCGTGTCACGGCGCCGGTAAGGATTGGATTGATGTTCACAGCGAATTCGGTGGCAAAGGCGTTACGGCTGCAACTGAGAAGCCCGAACATAAAGTATCACGTTATAAGAAGTCTGAGGCAGCCGGCATGATCCGTCCGTCTCGACTGTATGACGTTGCTCAAAATTGCTATAGCTGCCACACGGTTCCCAATGAAAAATTGGTCAACGTCGGTGGACATCCGGCGGGTAGTAAATTTGATCTCGTTGCTTGGAGCCAAGGCGAAGTTCGTCACAATGTTTGGTACTCTAAAGCTAACAACGAAGCTTCCAAAAACCGCAAACGGATGATGTATGTCGTCGGTATGGCGTTGGACCTTGAATACGCTCTTCGGGGCGTTGCAAAGGCCACGCAAAAGGCACGCTTTGCCGTTGCAATGGCCACACGGGCGTCTGCTGCGCGAAAAGTGATGGAGAAAATTGCTGGTGCTGTCGCAGCGCCTGAACTCAAGGCCATTCTCGCCGCTGCTAATAGCGCTGGCTTAAAACTGAATAACGAAGGTCCGCTAACCAAAGCGGCTGATGGCGTTCAGAAAGCCGCACGTGCATTTTCGGCGAAGTACGATGGTAGCAAAATGGCCGCGATCGATGCCATGATCCCAACCAAGTATATGGGCGAGGCTATACCATAAGGGGATTGAAGGGCGGTAAAGCAGGAACGGGATAATGGCGGGAGCAACGAGGATACAGCGTCCGCAGCGCTGGGATAATCCGTTTAGTCCCGACATGGGCAATGCTGTTGTTGACAGGATTCTGGATGCGCAGCCATTCGTCAATATGGATGCGGCAAAGTTTCCAGAATCCGCCTCGCTTCACGATATAATCCAAAATGACACTTGCTTGAATACATATCAGCGGGGCGACATTGTTGTGCGCGTCGGTGATTATGGGACATCAGCTTTTCTGGTGATCTCCGGCCAGGTACGTGTTGTCCTTCCACCTGGATTGCCAGCCTCCGTATTGGGTCAAGAAGAAGACGAAGAAAAAAGCTTTTGGGGTGCGTTTTCCCAGCTTTGGGACAATTCCAAGCTGCCAGAATCGCGAGACATTTCCCGTTATGAAAAGGGAGCAGCAAGTTCGTCAACTAAAGACACCGGTACAAATATCTTCTTACAAGGCGTCCCGCAGGTTCTGGATGAAGACAGGACGGTCTTGTTGGGACCTGGCGAAATGTTTGGCGAGATTGCCGCATTGGCGCGGTCTCCTCGAATGACGACCATTTATGCGGATGGCGATGCCGAGGTTCTTGAAATTCGACGGCAAGGCATTCGCGATATCCGCCGTCGGATCGATGAATTTCGGGAGCATATTGATAAACTTTACCGTGAACGAAGCCTTAAGACCCATATTCAACAAACCCCCGTGTTCAGGCACCTGAGCGACGATATTATCGACAAAATTGCTGAAAAGACCTTGTTTGAGACGTTTGGCGATTTCGATTGGCACACGTCTTATAAGCGGTTCGTTACGCAGCCTTCTGCCGAAAGATTGGCGAAGGAACCAATTATTGCCCGCGAGGGGGATTACCCTGATGGGTTGATGATGCTTCGCTCAGGCTTTGCGCGTGTCAGTTCAGAAGTCAATCACGGTCACCAGACGTTGCGCTACATTGGTCGAGGGGCCATTCACGGGTTTGAAGAGATCGTTCACAACTGGCGTAATGATGAACCCGTGGGCCTACAAAATACCATTCGTTCAGTGGGATACACAGACATCCTTAGGGTGCCAACCTCTATTATCGAAGAATTTGTTCTACCGACCATTCCGGAAGACCGCTTGCCAAAGTCTTTTGGTCCCAGTGATGGTGGTGCAAGCCAACCAATTGTGAGCGGTGTTCACCCAGATTCTGTTGGCTCATACAGTATTGAGACGTCCATTAATACCGGGCTTCTGGAATTTCTTGTCGACAATCGTTACATCAACGGCACGGCGACAATGTTGATCGATTTGGACCGCTGCGTGCGCTGTGATTCTTGTGTCGAGGCCTGTACCGTTGGCCATAACAACAATCCCCGATTTAACCGCCATGGTCGCCGACTTGGTAACTTCATGGTCGCCAATGCCTGTATGCATTGTGCTGATCCAGTTTGCATGCTGGGCTGTCCGACCGGTGCTATTCACCGAAGTGCCCTTGGTGGGCAGGTCGTTATCAATGATGATTCGTGTATTGGCTGTACCACGTGTGCGAATAATTGCCCGTACGATAACATCCGGATGGTCGAAATTCGCGACGACAAAGGCGACTTTATTCTGGATGAAGCTGCCGGGACGACAGTTATGAAAGCCACCAAGTGTGACTTGTGCTTGGATCAACCCGGCGGTCCGGCGTGTCAGCGCGCCTGTCCGCATGATGCTTTGATACGAATGAATATGCGCCACCGTGGGACCTTGTCCCGTTGGTTGAACCGATAGGATTCCGATCGTGACGTTTACCGCGCGCCGTAACCGAAATATTTTAATTACCCTGCTGGTTGGGGCGGTGTTGCTTACGACGACGTCAGTCTACGATGTATCCTTATATCAAGGGCCATTTCTGACAGGCTGGTTGCTACTGACGAGCATGCTGTTGCTGAGCCTATATGGGGTGCGTAAGAAACTCACCATGCTGTCTACGATTGGACGCAGTGCGGCCTGGGTTCAATTCCATGTCTATTTGGGCTATTTGTGCATTGGTCTCTTCATCATTCATATTGGATTTAGGGTGCCAGATGGTTGGCTGGAAATAATGTTAGCCTTGCTGTTTGTTTTGGTGGCTGGCAGTGGGGTCCTTGGGATCGTTATATCCCGTGGCCTGCCCCGCCAATTAACCCGCAAGGGTGAAGAGGTGATTTTCGAACGTATCCCTCAATTTATCAGAGACCTTCGAATGGATGCAGAGAACCTTGTGGTCAATTCTGTAACTGAAACAAATTCAACAACGATCCATGATTTTTATGCCTCTAATCTTCGGGCCTATTTTGAACGCCCGCGTCACACTTTGGATCACATAACCGGTTCTACCCATGGCCTGTTCACCTTGTTGACCGAATTCGACAACATGCAGCGCTATTTGAATGATAAGGAAAAAGAGTTCTCCAACCAATTGCGTGATCTTGTTGTTAAGAAGGACGAGCTTGACTTTCATCATGCGCTCCAGGGGCTGCTCAAAGGGTGGTTGTTTGTCCATGTGCCCCTGATTTACAGCTTGCTGTTGGTCGCTGTGGTTCATTTGGTCCTCGTTTATGCATTTAGCGGGGGAATGTAATGGCTCGAACTCTGCAAGAACGGGACTATAAGAACAGTAAGTACGTCCGACCGAACCAGCCGTGGGTCTGCGGATGGGCGTCGGAAGGACACCCCTGCGAAGTCGGACCTGATGGTAGGGGAAGGTGTCGCGCGACGGCTGAATGTCGCCCGGTCATGATTGGTGATCGTTTTGTTTGCACACGTTCAGAATTGCAGGGTGGCAAATGTTCCGATGGTCCATTGCCGGACGGCAGTTGCTGTACAAAAATTGTTAAATGCCACCCGGTGCGAAGCTGGCGCGCAAAACGCAAAGCCATGGGGTATTGGCTGACCGCGTTGACTGTGGGGATCATCCTCTTGTTTGTTGGCGGTGTGAACCCGGCATCCTTCGTTGATCCTGGCCCGCTGACGTTCCAACACAGCCAAGTTAAGGATTGCGCTGGTTGTCATACTGCATTTAAGGATGGAGCCTCTTCGTGGCCGCACAAGGCATTTGCTGAGTCTTCTGAATCCGTAGACAGCAAGCTGTGTGTTGGGTGCCATCAGTTTGGTACGGATAGTTTTGCTCCGCATAGTATAAGCAAGACGCAACTGGCCAGTTTATCGAAGTCAGCTGCCCCTGCTTCTTCTAACAGCATGCCGTGGATTCCGAAATTGGCGTCTGTCACCATGAAGCCAAATGCGGATGGGGCTGAATTATTCTGCATGACCTGTCACCAGGAACATCATGGCGCCGGTAGTGACCTCAAAAAGATGTCTAACCAGCGGTGCCAAGCATGCCATACCTCGGCTTTTAAAAACCTCTCAAACGGCCATCCAAGTTTTGGCAAATATCCGTATGAAAGACGGACTCGTATCCAGTTCGATCACACAAGTCATATCGGCAATCATTTTGTTGAAAAGAAATACAAAGCCATTGCGCCCACGGAATGTAAGACATGCCATGAGCCCGATATCATGGGCGATAGCATGAGTGTGGTCGGTTTTGAAAAACCATGCGCCGCTTGTCACCTGGATCAAATTCAAGGAGAAGGCAGGGCGACAGCTAAGGGAATTGCGATCTTTGCTGTTCCGGGGCTCGATGTCGCCACCTTGCGTGAAAAAAATGTTGGGATTGGCCAATGGCCAGAGGACCCTGATGGTGGTTCTACACCATTTATGGAATTCCTATTGGCGGGGAATTCTGATTACAAGGCGGCTAAAAAAACCTTGGGTGACATCGACTTTATGGACCTTGGAGAAGCAACTAAGCCGCAACTCAAGGCAATCGAAAATTATGCTTGGGCGATTAAGGGGCTGTTGTTTGATTTAGCAACCGAGGGTGTGCCAGCATTCGGGAAAATGTTGGAAGCCTCTATGGGGCGGAAACTTTCGAATACCGAATTAGGGCTTCTGACCGGATTGATCCAGCCAGATGCTGTGTTGGGAGCCCAGCGTGCTTGGTTCCCCAAACTTTTTGCTGATGTCACAAAACACCGCGACGGAGAGGTCGTTCCCGTGCCGGCGGAAGAGGACTCTCCGACAGGCGGATCTGGAAAGGACGACATTTTGGTTGCCGCGAAGGACGACATTCTAAGTGGTGGAAAAGATGACATCTTAAGCGGCAAGAAAGATGATATCCTAAGCGGTGGAAAAGATGACATCTTAAGTGGCAAGAAGGATGACATCTTAAGCGGTGGAAAAGATGACATCCTAAGTGGCAAGAAGGATGACATCTTAAGCGGTGGAAAAGATGACATCCTAAGTGGCAAGAAGGATGACATCTTAAGTGGTGGTAAAGACGATATTCTGAGTGGCGGAAAGAAAGACGATATTCTTGGTGGAAAGAAAGAGGATATTCTTGGCGGCGGCAAGCAAGAAGACATCCTCGGCGGCGGGAAAAAGGAAGATATTCTCGGCGGCGGTAAGCAGGAAGATATCTTAGGCGGCAGTGCCCCAAAAGAAGGGGAATCAAAGGCAGCAAAGGCTGAAAAAGAAGAAGAACCTGATGTTGAAATCGCACCTGGCGAAGAATGGGCCTCTGCAGGGGGATGGTATCGGGACGAATTCACTCTTCGTTATCGTCCGGCGGGTCATGCCGACACCATGATGCGGTCTTGGTTGGACGCAGCAGGCGGGGCGGCGTCTATGGAAGCCAAAGAAAGTGCCGGCCAAATTCTCTCGGCATTAACGAAAAAAGGCGCTCCTGGTTTGTGTGTCAAATGCCATAGCGTAGACGAGGAATCGTCAGGAAAATTCGTATTTAACTGGAAGGGCCATACGCCAAAGTCGAACAGCCACACCTTTACCAAGTATTCTCATACGGCGCATTTCAGTCTGCTGGATGAAAAAGGCTGCTTGGACTGCCATACGCTGAATAAAAAAGCTAAATACAAAGCCTCGTTTAAGGACCGTAACCCTAAATCATTCGAAGGTAATTTTAATGCGATCAAACGTGAAACCTGTGCAGCGTGCCATACGCAAGACCAAGCTGGCAGCGATTGTTTGATTTGCCACAATTATCACGTTGGTAAATTTGGTCCGGCGTTGACGAGTACGCCCATGGCTGAAGGCATGAAGTGATCTAAACCAAACTATGTGTTATATAGATTAGCGTACATGATTCGTGCGTTCGAACCGTCATAATTGGCGGAAAACAAGTGTGAGCGGCAGGTATGGCGAAAAGAAGTCGTAAAGAAGAAGAGCCGAAAACCGGCGTCGGTATGATTATTAAACTGGTTTCCGTTCTTATGTTCGCGGTCGGGGTGTGGTATTTCGTCGTTTATCTACCGGCACAAAAGAAATCTGTTCAAACGTCCGAAGAGTTACAAGGGCAGGTTGTCGGCGAAACGGGTCAAAAAAAGAATGTTGCCGGCCCCGCTGGGGAAAAAGCGCCGGTACCTGAGGCGGAGTTTGGAAAATTCAAGGCATTCTCTTTTGCGCCTCATGAGCAGTATGAACGCGGAGAAATTCTCGTTGTCGACCCCCCGAAGAAATTCGTCTCGATCATTCGTCGCTTAAATTTCACGGTAATAGAGAAAGTTGAGCTTGGGCAACTGGGTATATTGGTTTATCGCTTGCGAACACCTGCGGGTATGACGCTCGCCGACGCCAGGAAAGTACTGGCATCTGCCATTCCAAACCTTAACACCGAAGCCAATCATTTATTTGAGGCACAAGCCGGATACAAAATTAAAAAAACCCATCCCCGTGCAGCAATTGGTTGGAAGGCGGCAACAGCAACCTGTGGTCGAGGTATTCGCATCGGCATGATCGATAGCGCGGTCGACATCTCTCATCCGGCTCTAAAAGGCCAAAGGGTTACGTTTAAATCTTTTCATACCAAGGGCAGGGGACCTGGCCCGGCGACTCATGGCACAGCTGTCGCCAGTATTTTAGTTGGAAAACCTCAATGGGGAGGACTGCTTCCCGGGGCGCAGTTGTTCGCGGGCAATATGTTCGAGGAAAAACGTACGGGTAAGGTCGTTGGCAGCGCCATTGGCCTGCTAAAATCCATCGATTGGCTGGTGAAAGAAAAAGTCCATGTCATTAACCTCAGTGTCGCTGGCGGAGATAACAAAGTCATTCGGCTGGCGTTGAAGAAAAGCCAAGCCAAGGGCATTAACATGGTCGCGGCTGCTGGAAATTGGGGGAAAAAGGGTAGGCCGGCCTATCCTGCTGCTTACGGAAATGTACTGGCCATCACCGCGTTGCGTGGAAATAAATCAGTTTATTCCCATGCCAATCAAGGTTCGTATATAGACTTCGCAGCCCCTGGAGTAAAAATCTGGACCGCTGTGCCGGGAGGGGGGAAATACCAATCCGGTACATCATTCGCGTCTCCCTATATCGCTGTCTTTGTCGCACTATTAACAGCCGGGGGATCCGCCTCATCTACGGACGATATACGTAATGTATTAAAGCGAAAAATAATCGATTTGGGGAGCAAGGGTAAAGATTCTGTCTTCGGGTACGGTTTTGTTAATCTCGAACCCAAATGTCGCTAACTTTTAATTCCTAATTGATGTTTTTCATCCTCTCTAAGGTTTTTTGGTTTGTTGCCAACCCTGCAAATTTTTTACTGATACTTCTCTGCATCGGTGTCGTGCTGATGTTTACTTGGTCGCATAAATGGGGCCGGCGGATCGTTGCTATGGTCGCAGCCATATGGCTGGTTCTCGCGGTTCTGCCGATTGGAACGTGGATGTTTTTGCCGCTTGAGAACAGATTTCCGATCGTCACTCATCTGCCCAAAAAAGTGGATGGTATTATTGCATTAGGGGGTGTGGTTAATCAGTTTGTGACCAAGACTCGGGGGCAAGTCGCTGTTGGCGCCGCCGCTGAACGCCTGATTGAATTTGCAGTCTTAGTTAAACGTTACCCAAACGCGAAAGCCGTATATAGCACTGGCTCAGGAAGCCTTATGCGTCAGGACATCAAGGAAGCCGATGTGGTGGGGCCATTAATGAAAAAACTAGGGCTAGATCCTTCCAAAATTATTTTTGAAAATCAGTCTCGAAACACCCATGAAAACGCCATCCTTTCAAAAGAGTTGGCAAAACCTGAGCCCGGTGAGACTTGGGTTCTCATAACCTCCGCCTTTCATATGCCACGATCTGTTGGTGTATTTCGAAAAGCTGGCTGGACCATTATTCCTTATCCGGTAGATTATTACCTGAAGGGTAATACCCCGGATATACTTAATTTCAACCCAGGCGGCGCATTAGGGCGGTTTAGTACGGCGCTACACGAATGGATCGGACTTTTGGTTTATCGTCTCACCGATAGATCAAACGAGATATTTCCGGGCGAAGGAGGGGTGGGTAAGCAAAAATGATCCAGTTTATTTTTACGATCATTCTTACAGCGTTGATTTTTCAGGGTTCAGCAGCCGCTCAGTCTGACTTGACGGAGAGCTTTAACCGCTGGCTCGTGGAATTCCGTGCTGAAGCCTTATCACTGGGCATTAGCCGACGGACCGTAGATCGGGCCCTCACGGGATTGACACCCAATCCTCGGATTATAAAACTCGACCGAAAGCAGCCAGAATTTACCCAGACGGTTTGGGGATACCTTGATAAACGGGTGACCAAGCGCCGAATTGAGCGGGCGCAAAAGCTTTTACAGCAACATCGCGACCTTCTGGAAAAAGTTCAGCTGCGCTATGGCGTACAGCCCCGGTTTTTAGTCGCATTCTGGGGATTGGAGACCAATTTCGGGGATTATACCGGAAAACTCTCTGTTGTTCGGTCTTTGGCGACCCTCGCCTTTGATCCGCGTCGCAAAGGATATTTTCGGAAAGAACTGATTGCGGTCCTCAGAATTATTGATCAAGGCGATATGACTGCTGATGTACAGGGGTCTTGGGCTGGTGCCATGGGGCAGAGCCAGTTCATGCCATCGACCTTCCAACGTTATGCCGTTGATCTGGACGGAGATGGTCGCCGGAATCTTTGGACGAGCCTCGCTGATGTATTTGGATCGTCAGCGAATTTTTTATCATCCGTCGGGTGGCGGAAGGACCGAACGTGGGGACGTGAAGTCATCCTGCCCAAGGGTTTTAGTGTTGAACTTTCGGGGCTCCATACCCGGAAGCCATTGTCCGAGTGGCAGAATATGGGTGTTCGCAAAGCGGGTGGAGGTAATTTGCCAACTGTTGATATAGAGGCATCATTGCTTCTGCCCGCAGGATACCTTGGCCCGGCATTTTTGGTTTATACCAATTACCGCAAAATTATGATTTGGAACCGATCCATCAACTACGCTCTGGCGGTTGGGTATCTTTCTGACCGGATCGCGGGGTATGGGAAGATCAAGGCAAAGCGGTCCCCAGACCTGGCACCCTTGTCTCGAAACCAAGTGCTGGAAATTCAGCGTGCCCTCAATGCGAGAGGCTTTTCAGTCGGCCCGCCTGATGGTGTCATTGGGCCGATTTCCAGATCAGCGATTAAATCATTTCAAAAATCAGCCAATTTGCCTGCGGACGGATTTGCATCTCACGCACTTTTGAAGGCCTTAAGGCGCTAAACTGTGAATAATAAACCAGGAATATGTTAGGTGCAGTCCTTGCTCCGTGTTGGGTACGGCGGTTACACTACTAAATGTTCGGTTGGTTTTAGGGGGTGCTACAAGATCATGGGGTTCTACCGGTATTTTCGCGTTTGTACGATCATCGTTGCGTCGCTCGCAATGGTCGCGTGCGCTGAAACGCGTCTGGTCGTTCACACCGCAAAACGTATTTCGCAATCATTCGATGAGCCAAAGAAACCCCAAGATAAGAAGGCCAAACACAGTGGTATTTATAAAATAGGTAAGCCGTACCAAATTCAGGGTGTCTGGTATTACCCCGAGGTCAATTATCAGTACGATGAGACCGGTATCGCATCTTGGTATGGGCCTAAATTTCACGCCAAAAAGACAGCCAACGGCGAAGTTTTCAATATGAACGAACTGTCGGCGGCTCACCGTACGTTGCCGCTGCCAAGCGCTGTTCGGGTCACCAATTTAGATAATGGGCGCTCTCTTGTGCTTCGAGTGAATGACCGGGGACCTTTTGCCCATGGCCGAATCATAGACATTTCCAGGCGCGGCTCCCAAATCTTAGGGTTCTTTAAACAGGGAACAGCGCGGGTTCGGGTTCAGATTATGGCACCTGAGAGCCGTGCCCTTGCGGCAGCGATGGAACGTGGTCCAGGTAAGAAAGTAGATACGCCTATTACGGTTGCAAAATTACCGAAGCCTTCTGTCACGGCTCAATCATTGGCACCACCTCCGGGTGCTGCGGTTTCTCCGGCCAGTCAAACCGCCGAAGTAAATGGAGTGCGCCGCCCAGAAACGGTACCTGTTTATCAGCAAAAAGTTGTTGATTCCGGATGGCGCCCAAAACCTGAAAGTGCCGGACAAAATCAAGTTAAACGGACGAATATGTATGTTCAGGCGGGTTCTTACGCCAAGTTTGTTAACGCCAACCGGGTCCGCGCTCGCCTCAGCAGCTTGGGACCCGTAAAGATCAATTCAGTGTTGATTGGTGGTGTTGATTATTTTCGAGTGCGTGTGGGGCCGGTGAACAGCGTTGAAGAAGCGGATGACTATTTAGACGATGTCCTTCGGGCTGGATACAACGATGCCAAAATAGTCATTGACTGTCTTGCCCCTGGGGCTAAACCTGCCCCAAAGAAGCCTGATTCAAGGTCTAGTAGAATTCCCGTTTCCTGCTAAATTAATTTGAGGCGGGTAATTACTAATAGGGCGGAGCGAACGTGCAGTTAACGTATAAGAATTCAAAAGTATTGGGACGGGGGTTGGTGTTTGGAGCTTTTACGCTTTTCGCACTGGCCTCTGCAATAGGTCCTGCCCAGGCGGTTGAAACGATTGCGCGCGAAGCGGTTCTGATCGAAGTCTCAACCGGGAAAGTTTTGTTCGAAAAAAATGCCGACCGGCCGATGCCGCCTGCGTCGATGAGCAAAATGATGACGATCTATATGCTGTTCGAACGCCTGCGCGATGGTCGTTTAAGCCTGGAAGACACCTTCAGGGTTAGCAAAAATGCCTGGCGCAAAGGTGGTGCCAGCAGCGGCAGTTCGACAATGTTCCTACTGCCAGGAAAACGCGTTAAGGTCGAAGACATTATTCGGGGGATCATCATCCAGTCCGGCAACGATGCCTGTATTGTAATCGCCGAGGGTCTTTCCGGCTCAGAAGAAGCATTTGCCGTGGAAATGACCGCCCGTGGCAAGGAAATGGGGATGACCAACTCGACCTTTAGAAATGCGACAGGGTGGCCCCATCCAGAACACTTAACAACCGCTAGGGATTTGGCAATTTTATCCCAGAAATTGATTAAGGATTTTCCAGAATACTACCGTTACTTCTCGGAAAAATCATTTACTTACAACGGTATAAAACAAAATAATCGAAACCCACTCCTCTACAAAGACATGGGGTCTGATGGTCTGAAGACGGGCCACACTAAGGAGTCTGGCTATGGATTGGCGGCCTCTGTAGAACGTCGAGACCGGCGCCTTATTTTGGTTATTAATGGGCTTCCCAGCAGAAAGGCACGCTCCCGCGAACCAGAGCGGATTATTGAATGGGGTTTCCGGGAGTTTGAAAACTACAAGCTGTTTAAGGCGGGGGACGTGGTCGAGACTGCCGGTGTCTGGTTGGGACAGAAGTCGACGGTTCCTCTCATTATTGAGAAAGAACTGGTGCTGACAATGCCACGTAAATCCCGGCGCCAAATGAAAGTGACGGTTTCCTATGAAGGTCCTTTGCCAGCTCCAATTAAGACCGGTGACGTCGTTGCAAGCTTAAAGGTAAGCGCGCCTGGAACAAAAGATTTGATGATGCCGCTGACTGCCGGCGGGGACGTCGGGCGTCTTGGGCTCGTCGGTAGACTAGGTGCGGCTTTTAAATTCATCGTATGGGGTGAGACCGAATAACAGGGAGGACAATCTCGGTTGCCTGACGGAAAATTCATCACGTTCGAAGGCGGTGAGGGGGCTGGTAAATCAACCCAAGTACGCCTGTTGGCCGAAAGCCTTCGTCAGTCTGGGATAAGCGTAACCGAAACCCGCGAACCTGGGGGGTCCCCTGGAGCCGAGGCCATCCGTGAATTACTTGTCACGGGAGGAACGGACCGATGGTCAGGGGCCGCCGAAGCGTTACTAAACTACGCTGCCAGACGCGACCACATGGAGCGAACTATTCTTCCTGCCCTGGAACAAGGTGCGTGGGTCATTTGTGACCGTTTTGCCGATTCCACCATGGCTTATCAAGGCTACGGCCACCAACTTGGCGCAGATTGGGTGACAGAATTGCATCAAACTGTAATGGCAGATTTCAAACCTGATTTAACCTTAGTCTTCGATATTGCTCCGGAGCAGGGGCTCAAACGTGCAAACTCTCGGTCCGATACAGAAGATCGCTACGAGCGCATGGATGCTGAATTTCATGACCGTTTGCGAGATGGTTTTTTAAAGATAGCAGCGGCGGAACCTGAACGATGTGCTGTTCTAGACGCTTCTGGAAGTGTTGAAGACATTCAAGCCGAAATCTTTTTAATCGTGCGGGATCGACTGGGGCTAGATTCATGACCGTCAATTTCGATCCTGACGGTGAAGAAGTTCCGCTCCCCAGGGAAACCTCTGACCTTCTGGGGCACGAACACGCCGAAACCGCCTTGCTCAACGGCTTTAACAGCGGACGCTTAGCCCATGCGTGGCTAATCACCGGACCGCGTGGCATTGGCAAGGCGACTTTGGCCTATCGGTTTGCGCGGTTTATTCTGGCAAATAGCTCGAATATTGGCGGTGGGCCGAGCCTTTTTGGTGATGCCCCGCCAGCGCCGACGTCCCTCAACATTTCCCCAGATAACCCAATTTTTCACCGGGTGGCAGGCGGCGGACACAGCGACCTTTTAGGAATAGAGCGGACCCGAGATCAAAAAACCAACAAACTTCGGACGGTTATCCGAGTTGAAGAGGTCCGGCAAGTCGGTGGTTTCTTTGGCCTGACAGCGTCAGAAGGCGGCTGGCGGGTGGTGGTCATTGATGCCGCCGATGAAATGAACGTCAATGCCGCCAACGCCGTCTTAAAAGTATTGGAAGAACCCCCAGATCGGGCGCTGTTGCTGTTGGTCAGCCATAACCCCGGACGATTGTTGCCGACCATTCGCTCCAGATGTCGGGTCTTACGCCTAAATCCCTTGGCTGATCCAGTGGTGGAAGACTTAATTGCGCGCTATCACCCGGAACTTTCCATGGATGACCGATCAGACTTGGTGCGCCTGAGCGACGGCAGTATCGGTCATGCCTTGGCATTGGCAGACGGGGCAGGGGTTGAGCTTTATCGCGACATGATCAATCTAATCGAGGCCTTGCCGTCGTTAGATACCGAGGCCGTCCATAAGCTTGGTGACAAAGTGGCACGCGTTGGTTCTGAGCAAAAATTCCAGACCCTTGGTAACCTTCTACGATGGTGGCTTGGGCGGCTCGTTGTTGGCGGTGCAGGGAAGGGTGGTCAGACCGAGTTGATGAAGCACGTCTTTGCTCAAGCTGGCCTTGATAACTGGTTGGAGGTATGGGAAAAGGTCAACCGCATACTGGAACGGACGGACGCCGTTAATCTCGACCGCAAACAAACGATTTTAAACATATTCTTGACCCTTGAACGCACTGTCCGCACATAACTGACATAAATCTGCCGCGTTCTTGCGAAAATCTGTTCCCTGCGACAGTAGGTATTGAGGAATTTACAGCGATGGCTGAGCCAAAACGCTATTACGTCACGACGCCGATTTATTATGTTAATGACAGCCCGCACATCGGCCATGCCTACACCACGCTCGCGTGTGATGTTCTGGCGCGCTTCAAGCGGTTGGATGGGTATGACGTTAAGTTTTTAACCGGGACTGACGAGCACGGCCAAAAAGTTGAAAATTCGGCTCAGGATGCGGGGGTCGATCCTCAAGTCTTTACTGACAAGGTCTCGCAAAACTTCCGCGATCTGGCTGATTTTATGAATTTCAGCCATGACGATTTTATCCGCACCACGGAACCGCGCCATCACGCGGCGACGAAAGATCTTTGGAAGCGCCTTAAAGATGCTGGCTTCATCACCCTTGGTAGCTATGCCGGATGGTATGCGGTTCGGGACGAAGCGTTCTATGGGGAAGGGGAATTAACCCAAGGACCAGACGGCAATAAAATCGCGCCATCAGGCGCAGAAGTCGAATGGGTCGAAGAGCCGAGTTATTTCTTTAAGTTATCTGAGATGCAGGATCGCCTGTTGGCGTTCTATGAGGAAAATCCTGACTTTATCGCGCCGCAATCCCGCCGAAATGAAGTCATTAGCTTTGTCAGCGGCGGCTTGCGCGATCTCTCAATCTCTCGCACCACCTTTAAATGGGGCGTGCAGGTGCCGGATGATGAAGATCATATCATGTATGTGTGGCTGGATGCGTTGACCAATTATATGACGGGTGTTGGCTATCCAGAAACCGAAACCGGAGAGTATCCAAAGTATTGGCCTGCCGACTTGCATATGGTGGGCAAAGATATTTTGCGCTTCCATGCCGTCTATTGGCCGGCGTTTTTGATGGCGGCCGGGCTTGAGCTGCCCAAACGCGTGTTTGCGCATGGCTGGTGGACCAACGAGGGCGAAAAGATTTCCAAGTCGCTGGGCAATGTGATCGATCCCCGGGCTTTGGTGGAAAAGTACGGCCTGGATCAGGTCCGGTATTTTCTGCTGCGCGAAGTTCCCTTCGGCAATGATGGTGATTTTTCGAATGCGGCCATGGTCACCCGAATCAACAGCGAACTTGCCAATGATTTCGGTAACTTAGCGCAGAGAGTTCTGTCTATGGTTGCGAAGAATTGTGAAGGTAAAGTGCCGGAACCTGGCAACTTTACCGACGAAGATAACGCGATGTTAGGGGCCGCGTTAGCCGCTGGTGATACCTTGCGAGACTGCATGGACCAGCAGTTGTTCAATGGCGGTCTGGATGCGCTTTGGACCGTCATCCGGCAGGCTAATGCCTACGTTGATCATCAAGCTCCTTGGAAATTGAAGAAAGAAGACCCAGCCCGAATGGCAACTGTGCTTTATGTATTGGCGGAGTGTATTCGTCGGTTGGCGCTGCTTAACCAACCCTTTATGCCGGACACGATGGCCAAAATGCTCGATCAGTTGTCAGTTCCGGAAGACCAGCGTACGATCAACGTTCACCTGTCAAATGAACACAACTTAACGCCAGGCCAAGAACTGCCAAAGCCAGAAGGCCTTTTCCCACGCTTTCAAGAAGAAGAGACTTAAGCGCCCAAAGGTGTCTCTTTATGATTATTCGGCTGGGGAGGCTGTGCTAAAATTTCCTCCCATAGGTGTCCATTAGGATCTCCTGGGACAGGTTCTGGCATGTGTTCGCGACGTTCTTCACCTACATGTTTTACCAGTCGAACCCGCCGTCGATCTGGGCCAAAATAGGCATTATCGCCGGTTGTTTTAAGATAGGGGTGGGGATGCTCGATTAGGGCTTTTAAGTGTTTGTAGACTTGTGTTGCAGAAACCGGTTTAGCCAAAAACTCATTAATACCAGCCTCCTGTGTTTTTACAACGCGATGCATTTCTGTGTGTGCACTGATCATAATGACCGGCATAAAAGGGTTGGGGCTATCTTTGCCATTGCGCAGGTGGTGAACGAAACCAAGGCCATCCATTGGTCCGGTCCCCCAGTCGCAGGTTACGATGTCAGGTGTAAAGTGTTGCATGACGTTCATCGCGGCTTCGCCGTCGCGGGCTTCACGAACCTGGCGAATGCCAAGGCCACGGACAACAGTAGATAACAATGAACGCATGTACCGACTATCGTCGATGATTAGAATATTAATATTTGATAGGTCGTAGGCTTTCACAATGACACCACTACCCGTCTTTTTGAGCCTCAAAAGTGGTTCCAACCTTTGAATTCAACCACTCATTACCAAATTTGTAATTGATCAATGTCAAACAGGGCTTACAAAGCAACTGCTGCCCCGTGACGAGGGCTTTAATATACTTTAAGACAAGTTGTCCTTTAGGGGGCTCAATAGGGATGTGTAATTAAGGTGGGTAATATTCTAGATACCAAGCGTTCAAATGATCCAATTTCATTTGTCGATAGTCATTGTCATCTGGATTACCCGGAACTTTCCGGCGATTTAGACGGCGTTGTCGCGCGTGCTGATGAGGCCGGCATTCGCTGGATGACCACCATCTGTACTCAGTTGAGTAAATTTTCAGGTGTTCTTGATATTGCGGAGCGATACGAAAATATCTTTTGTACGGTTGGCGTTCACCCCCATGAGGCAGGAAACGACGATGACATCACATCAAATCGGTTGGTTGGGCTCTCTGATCATCCCAAGGTCATTGGGCTTGGCGAAACCGGGTTGGATTATTATTACGAACGCAGCCCCCGCGATGCCCAACAAGATTCATTTCAGGCCCACATAGATGCTGCCCGGCAAACGGGCCTGCCGCTGATCGTTCATACCCGAGACGCCGATGATGATACCGCACGTATGCTGCGGGATGAGTATGCGAAGGAACCATTTACGGGCGTCATTCACTGTTTTAGTTCAGGTCCTGAAATGGCCAAGGCTGCTTTGGAAATCGGGTTCTATATTTCGATTTCAGGAATCGTGACATTTAAGAGTGCGCAAGACCTAAGAGACACCGTTGCCAATGTACCGCTGGATCGGTTGTTGGTGGAAACGGACGCACCGTATTTGGCGCCTGTCCCCAAACGTGGGAAGCCGAACGAACCTTCCTTTACCGCGTTTACAGCGCGTCAGTTAGCAGAAATCAAAGGTGTTAGCCTCGAAGATCTCTCCAAATTTACAACCGATAACTTCTTCAAACTATTCAATAAAGCGACGCGGTCGGAGTCTGAGACGTGCGCGTGACCATTCTCGGCAGCGGCAGTTCAGGCGGAACGCCGCAGCCCGGTCGTGGCTGGGGAAGATGCGATCCCACGAACCCAAAAAATAGACGCCGAAGGCCTTCTATTCTTGTAGAGAATCAAGATACCACGGTTCTTGTCGACACATCTCCAGACTTACGCGAACAGCTTTTGGATGCGGATGTTACGCGACTGGACGCTGTGGTTTATACCCATGCCCATGCGGACCATCTTCACGGAATCGATGATCTTCGCGGTATCAATCGTAACATGGGCACGGCGATAGATGCATATGCAGATGAAAATACTTTAGCCATAATTGAGGAACGGTTTGGATATGTCTTAAAACCGCTGCCTCCAACTGCGACCTCGGTTTTTAAGCCAACCTTAGTTCCACATGTTTTGAATGATAGAGGTTCGGTCGATATTGGTAATCTAACATTTACCGGGTTTACTCAGGACCATGGTTTTTCTGAAACCATGGGTTACCGAATTAATAACGTTGGCTATACGACGGACGTTGTCGAATTGCCCGATCATGCGTTTGATATTCTGGCGGGCATTGATGTGTGGATCATTGGCACCTTCATAGATCATCCGCATCTTACTCACGTAGATGTTGATCGCGCACTTGGATGGATCGAAAAGTTGAAACCAAGGAGGGGCATTTTTACACACTTAAGCCAATCCTTAGATCATGAAAAATTGGCGGCGTATTTACCGGAAGGTGTTGAGCCTGCGTATGATGGTATGGTGATTGAAGCACCATAAATAGAAATTATAGTAATTAGAGTTATTGAGTTAAATATGAGCGTTAAGTTGTTGAAGATAAATAATATACATAATTTTCCATAATATAAATTATGCGACAATTATGTTGTGTCTGTGGAGATGGTAGGAGACCACCCCGCACTCTAAAAACCCAATCAAGAGATAACATGACCGACAAAAAATCAATCAACCGCCTTTTAGCCATCATGGCCCAACTCCGTAACCCTAATGGTGGGTGCCCTTGGGACTTGGAGCAGACGTTTGCGACGATTGTGCCGCATACGATTGAGGAAGCGTATGAGGTTGCTGAGGCGATTGAGAATGGTGATCTCTCCGCATTGAAAGATGAACTCGGTGATCTTCTGTTTCAGGTCGTGTTCTATGCTCAGATGGCGGATGAAGAAGGTCTGTACGATTTTTCCGATATTGTTGAAGGTGTCTCCGAAAAGATGGAAAGCCGTCACCCGCATGTGTTCGGTGATCTGAGTATCAAGGACGCGGATGCACAGACTGTTGCATGGGAAGATCATAAGGCGCGGGAACGTGCCGATAAGAATGGTGTATCGGACGTCCCAGAAAGCGTGCTAGATGGGGTGGCGGTGCCCCTTCCCGCTTTGACACGTGCCGTGAAACTGCAAAAACGCGCGGCGCGTGTTGGGTTTGATTGGACCGAAGCCAAGGACGTTCTGGATAAAATTGCCGAAGAAGCCGCCGAACTCAGTCACGAGATAGATGTAAAGGCTGACAAAGCGCGGATCACGGATGAGCTTGGCGACCTTTTATTTGCCGTAACCAACCTGGCGCGAAAGTTGGAGGTTGATCCGGAACAAGCCCTTCGAGGTGGAAATGCTAAGTTTGAACGACGGTTTAAACGAATCGAACAATTATTGCGTGACCAAGGGCGTACCCCGAAGGACGCAGACCTGAGTGAAATGGAAGCGCTTTGGGTCCAGGCTAAGAAGGAAGAGACATAAGGCCCCTTCTCACTTCAACAATTTTTTTGTTGTCCTCGTTTTCGCCCAATTTATGATCTAGGGTGAGTTTAACGCTTCCCAACTGAAAGATCGAAACCGTGCGCAAATTTTTTTCTAGAAGAACAGCAGGCCGACTTATTGGCGCATTGTTTTTGATGCTCGTTCTAAACGGTTGCTATTTCCCGCTTAAATTTGATGTGGAAATAGAGGTCAATCGGCAAGGGTATTACAAGATCACCTTCGATGGGTACGTCGTATATCTACCATTATATCAAGGGCTTAAAGAGGGGAAAATTAACCCTACAGAAGAGGCTAAAAAGGTCGAGTACGTTAAAACCGACATCACCCGCGATTCATCGACCAAGGAATTTGGCTATGTTCAAAAAGGTCGGTTTAAGGTCCATTGGGTGAAAGAAGGCGACATAACCCGCCAGAAAATGGTCACCTTCATGCGCCGGAACGCGGCCTTCCTGACCATCCAATATAGCAAGAAAAGATATCAGATAGAGGTCTTGGGTACGGCTCTCTCATCGGCTCAGAAGGGTCGGTTGCGAGAAATCGGCCTCGATATGGTGGGTGAAATCAGAGTGAAGACCGACGCAAAAGTCGTCAGCCACAACGCCACACAAAAGGGGACGGCAACCAAATTCTATGTTTGGAAGATCAATGGCATGAACAAGCCGTCGCCCAAAATGGTGCTTTCGCTGATTTAGTCTTCGGTGAGCAGTTTCATTAAGCTCGACGTATCCCAGCGGCCGCCCCCCTTGGCTTGAACGTGGGAATAAAACTGATCAACCAATGCTGTCGCTGGCAGCCGGGCCTTGTTACGCTGAGACTCATCGAAGCAAATCCCCAAATCCTTGCGCATCCAATCGACGGCAAAGCCGAATTCATACTCATCTTTCAGCATGGTAGAGCCGCGATTTTCCATCTGCCAAGATTGCGCTGCCCCCTTCGAGATCACGCCAAGAACCTTTTCACCATCAAGCCCTGCCTTGGCCGCGAAGTTTAAGCCTTCTGACAGTCCCTGAACCAATCCAGCGATGCAAATCTGGTTGACCATCTTGGTGAGTTGCCCGGACCCAGCAGCTCCCATCAGCGTCGTTGCCTTGGCATAGCAATCAATAACGGGCTCGACGACAGCGAAATCAGCCTCTTCTCCCCCAACCATCACAGCCAATTGCCCATTTTCAGCACCCGCTTGTCCGCCCGAAACAGGCGCATCCAAAAAATGCAGCCCCTTGGCGCGGGCAGCTTCATCAATTTCACGCGCCAATTGCGCGGACGCGGTGGTGTGGTCGACCAAATACGCGCCGTCCTTCATCCCGGCGAGCGTGCCTGTGTCGCCAAAGGTTACGCTGCGTACGTCGTTGTCGTTACCGACGCACATAAACACGATATCAGCCCCGTCTGCTGCCTTGGCGGGGGTGTCGGCGTGATTTCCGCCATGCTCTGCGGCCCATTTATCGGCTTTGCTGGTGGTGCGGTTATAGACGGTGACGTCATTGCCCGCTTTTGCCAGATACCCAGCCATGGGGTAGCCCATGACGCCCAGTCCAATAAACGCTACTTTTTTTGACATATAAAAGTTCCTCGAACCCCTTAGAGTTCCCCGATTGTTGCGTGAAGTTGCTCCCATGCTGGCGAATTGGGGGCCAAAAGCAAGGAAGAATTATCAATAATTCCGGCTGTTGTTTGGTAGTTTCCGGTGATCCCGCCTGAAAGCTGGCTATAGCCCCCGGCTTCCGTATGAATAAGGATACCGGCGGCATGATCCCAAGGCTTGATCTTCCCCGCGTAGCGCGCGAAATGGAGCACGCCACGGGCCAAATCCAAATATTCCATACCGACACATTTATAACGCATCAGCCGGGTGTCATCTTCTGCATAGCCCCACGTGTGGCACATCCGATGCCGCAGGCGCGGTCCAAGTGATCCTGACATTTGATTTATGGGAATTGCGCTGTCAATTTTAAGACGCTGATTACCGATCCACGCCCCCTCCCCTTTGATCGCCCAGACCGTAACGTCATTGATCGGATCATGAATCCATCCGGCGAGGGTCTCGCCACCGACACAATAGGCAACAATTAGGGCGAAGCACGCCTTGCCGGCCGCGAAGTTCCCGGTGCCATCGACGGGGTCTAATATCCAAACTGGCGATTCATTGTTTAGCGCATTAAGGAGGCCAGGGTTGTCTTCAACTGATTCCTCGCCAATCGCGACACTTCCTGGAATGAGCAGTGTCAGGTCTTGGGCAAGCCTCTTCTCCGCTTCGATATCGGCTGTGGTCACAAAGTTTTTGGGACTTTTTTCGGATATATCTCCGGCATCAAGATTACGGAACCTGGGCATGACCTCTGCCTTCGCAATGGCGCGAATGATTTGGTCTACACGATTGGGGTCAGTCGGAAAGCTAGATGTTACAGGGGTCACATTTGAGCCTAGGCAGAATGGATGTCGCGGTCGCGGAGATAGATATCGGCTAAATCATCCAACATCTTGGCCGTATCATCATTGTAATCCGCACGCTGGATCAACGCACGTGTTACAAAGCACGCAAACGTCACCGCTTCACCCTTGCCGCGCAAATTAAACGACTTCGCAAAGTCCTCTAGGGACTCATGGGTGGCATTTTTTGCCATTACATTGAGTTGTTTTTTAACCAGGCGATTTTTAGCCCGCCATTTTTTCTGTGATGATGGTGCAGCCATTCTCGGCGCCCTTCTTGATACCCGGGTTAAATTCTACTAGTAGAATGGGATGTGCAGAGCCTAATTGCAAGCGAATCGCCGGATTTGTTGGAATTTTTATTACTATTTTCGAGCCTGGGACACCGTCATTTGGTCGTAACGGGCAACATTGGTTGCATCCAGGCGGACTTTTAGGCGGACCGTGGCTTCGTCGTCTTCTCGCTCAATAACTTCACCATGATCGTACAGCCAAGCCAGCATTTTTCCGTCTTGGACCGCCAACGAAGTTTCCAATATTTGAAAATTCTCCATCAGGCGGTCATTGATCACTTGTAGGAATTGCTCACACCCGGCCCCGGTCTTTGCCGATAATGGGACGACTTCTGTGGCGCGTTCGGATTTATTGAGTTCAACTTCTTGCTCATCTTCGCCTAGCAGATCGGTTTTGTTCAAAACTTCGACCATCCCCGAGACCGTGTCTTCATCAAGCCCCAGCCCTTTTAAAACCGTGAGTACATCCTTCTTTTGGGTTTCCGTATTAGGGCTCGCGACATCGCGGACGTGAACAATGATGTCGGCTTCCAAGACTTCTTCAAGGGTGGCATTGAAGGCGCTGACCAGTTCATGGGGCAGGTCTGAAACAAAGCCCACCGTGTCAGACAAGATAACAGTTCGTCCAGACGGCAAATCAAGCCGCCGCATGGTGGGGTCTAATGTGGCAAATAACTGATCCCGCGCCACAACCTCAGCGGCCGTTACGAGGTTGAAGAGGGTCGATTTTCCGGCGTTTGTATAACCAACCAAGGCGACGACTGGATAGGGAATTCGTTTCCGAGCATCACGATGCAGTTTGCGGGTGCGTTTGACTTCGTTTAGGTCCTTTTTTAGTCGCGTGATCCGCTGATCGATCATCCGGCGGTCAGATTCGATTTGTGTTTCTCCAGGCCCCCCCATGAAGCCCGCACCGCCTCTCTGGCGTTCAAGGTGGGTCCAGGATCGGACCAATCGAGACCGTTGGTAGGTTTGCGCCGCCAACTCGACTTGTAATCGACCTTCCCGGGTTTGAGCACGTTCCCCAAAGATTTCTAAAATGAGGCCTGTTCGATCAATGACTTTGGTCTTCCAGGCGGTTTCCAGATTGCGTTGTTGAACCGGCGTTAGGGCCGCATCAACGATGACGATGGCAATATGATTGTTACCAATTGCATCATCGTTGCTTTCTTTAAGCCCCTTGATGAGCGACGTAATCCGTTCGACGGACCCCTGCCCCATTAAGGTCGCAGGGCGCAGTTTATTGAGCGAAACTGCCTCACAGCCAGCGACATTAAGATTAATCGCGGATGCCAGCCCTTCGGCTTCTTCCAGGCGCGCGTCAACGGCTGAGGCAATCCGTTGAGATGCCTTCAGATATGGATGAACAACCAGACAGTTTTCGACGCCGTTTGTGTTGTCGTGACGATGCTTATCCGCCAAACGGGTCAGATCCCCTACTCTCGTTACTCGTCGTCGTCGCCGTCTTTTTCCGGATCAAATAGCTGAACCGGTGTAGACGGCATTATCGTCGAGATAGCATGTTTATATACAAGTTGCGTGTGTCCGTCGCGGCGCAACAGCACCGAAAAATTATCGAACCACGTGACGATCCCCTGTAGTTTCACACCGTTGACCAAAAACACCGTGACCGAGGTTTTATTTTTCCTGATGTGATTTAGGAAGACGTCTTGAACGTTCTGCGTCTTATCCGAGGACATGGGCCGTTTCCCTTTATTGTTATTTAGACCATTGCCGCACATAGGCGGCTATTGTTTTCGTCTTATGAGATCTTCGGAGTTCTTATCCCACCCAGGAAAAGTCTACAGGGTATCAATCAATTTTGAAAGTGCTAGACATCCGGAAACATGAACGCTCGGCGGATGGTCTTTAAATTCAAAGGGTTCGGGTTCTTTTTCTCGCACCAATACGGGTACACAGCTAGCATTTTTAGCGCATTCCATATCGATATTTGAATCTCCTGCAAACCAAACGTGCGTCCCAGTCTCAATGCCACTGCCGTTCAAAGCCATGGTCACAGGCTCAACTGCGGGTTTGTCTTGATCCGCATCCAAGGCGCCGACAATCTGTCCGAAGAATTTATTCCACCCGAGATGGGTTGCTTCCTTGCGGAGGTAATGGCCCTTTTTGTTAGAAACGACGGCCAGATAAATTCCCTGCTCCACCAGCCCACCAAGAGTTGTCTCCACATCTGCGAGGGGTGTCAGGGTTTTGATGTGGATCGCATCGTACTGTTCGTAGAAATACTCCCCGGCTTCTTCCCAGCGATCGCCAAACAATGCCGGAAAACTATCGCGCATGGATTTTTGGACGCGAACTCTCGTTTCATCGAGGGCCCAAGGGGTGAGATCGTAGGCCGTAAATGTCGCGCTTAGGGCTTGATGAATGGTCGTCCATGAATCGATTAGGGTATTATCCCAATCGAAGATGATCGCAGTTGGGCGTTCTTTCGGAAGGATCAAGCGCCCTTACCACTTTGGCCAATATGGCCACTATGGCCACTAAGACCAATGTCTTCATTATAAGCAGCGTAGAGGCCGAATAATTTTTCCGTCAATAACCCTGGCTTGCCATTTCCAATTGTATCTCCATCGAGTTCCGTTACCGGCTTGACGAGAGAAGTCGTACTGGTCACGAAGGCTTCCTTGGCAGCCTTCGCTTCCTCAATCGTGAATGCTCTCTCGATAATGGTGAATCCGGCTTTTTCTGCCAATGCCATGAGCGAGATTCGGGTTATGCCACGCAAGATGGCATGGTCGGTGGGACGGGTGACGAGTTCACCGTCCTTGGTCACGATCCAAGCGTTTGAGGAGGTTCCCTCCGTAACATACCCTTCCTCGTCTACCATCCAGGCTTCATAGGCCCCGGCTTCCTTTGCCAGTTGCTTACCTAAAATATTAGGTAATAACGATATAGACTTGATATCACAGCGTTTCCATCGGATATCAGGTATGCTAATGACCTTTACGCCATCGCTCATTTCATCCGTTAATACAGCCGTCGTATTCCGCGCTGTCATAACAACAGCGGGTTTCAATTCAGTTGAAAATGCGTGATCTCTTACGCGCGTAACGCCGCGGGATATTTGCATATAGATTATACCATTATGGACCCTGTTGCGGCGGATGACTTGATTCATAACGGCGCGCATTGCCGGGTCCGACATCGGCTCCGGAATTCGCAATTCGGCCAAGGACCGCCACAGCCGTTTCATGTGCCATTCCGGGTCCACAAGCTGGCCTTTGGTTATGGCGATAACTTCATAAATCCCGTCGGCAAACACGAACCCCCTGTCGTTTATATTAACAGAGGCTTCGGCGTTGGGAACATACTGACCATTAACGTAAGCGATACGTGACATTCTAAAAATATTCCAATTGGACTGAGAAGAATTTTTCAACTTTGCTGATTGATTCAGCTGAGGCAAAGAGCACAATTCGATCCTTAGCCTGAACCACTGTATTGCCGCCTGGTTTGATAACTTCATCACCCCGCACGACAGCGCCGATGATCACCCCGGCTGGTAGATTAACATCACGCAGCGGCTTGCCGACCAAGGGAGACGTTTCCATGGCTTCGGCTTCAATCAATTCACCAAAGCCTTCACGCAAGCTATGGACTGAATAAATCCGCCCTCGCCTTACGTGCTGAAGGATTGTTGAGACCGTTATGTTGCGCGGGCTGACCACCACATCAATTCCTAAATTCGTAATCAAGGGTTGATAGGTTTCTTTGTTGATCAGGCTGACTGCGCGCTTCGAGCCATGGCGTTTGGCCAGGAGGGCTGAGAGGATATTGGTTTCATCGTCATCGGTGACGGCGACCACGGTATCGGTCTCGGCAACGTTGGCTTCTTCCAAAAGATCAGGGTCGAGCACATCGCCATTCAACACCACGGCTCGGTTCAGTAATTTTGCGATGGTTTCTGCGCGCTCCGGGTTCATCTCAATAACTTTTGCATTGACCCAAGGGTGGTCTGTTTCAATTTGCTGCGCGATAAACAGACCAATATTACCGCCACCGAAGACCAATAAACGTCGGGCTTCTGTTTCCTCATGGCCAAATGCGGCCATGGCGCGCAACAATTGCCCACTGTCGACGACGAAGTAGACTTCATCCTCTTCTATCAAGGTATCTTGGCTGGTCGGAATGATAGATCGCCCGTTGCGAACGATCCCGACGATGACGATATTGAGATCAGGGAACAGCTGGGTCAGTTGCCTAAGCGGCGTATTCAGAAGCGGACACGTGTCTTCGCAACGCACACCAATCAATTTCACCTTATCGTTGACCAGGGGGATCATCTCGAACGCACCCGGCACCTGAAGCCGACGCGTGACGGCGCTTGCAACTTCAAATTCAGGCGAAATGATCACGTCAATGGGTAGGTTGTCTCGCGAAAACAGATTTGACCAGACAGGCTCCAAATAGCTTTGATGACGTACACGGGCAATCTTGGTGGGAAGCCCGAACAGAGAATGGGCGACCTGACAGGCGATCATGTTCACCTCATCAGATAATGTAACTGCGATCAGCATATCGGCATCTGCCGCCCCTGCCCGTTCCAGGGTATCAGGGCGCGAAGCATGCCCCACCACGGCTTGTACATCCAGGGAGTCACCAATGCGCCGGACCAGACTAGCTTCTTGGTCGACGACGGTAACGTCGTTATTTTCCAGCGCCAAGTGACGGGCGATACTGAACCCCACTTGCCCCGCGCCGCATACGATGACTTTCACGGATTAAACACCCTTGGTACTAATTATTCTTCGCTCTTGATCTCGAGTGATTTAAGCTTTCTATGCAGCGCAGAGCGCTCCATACCGATAAAATTAGCTGTTCGCGAGATATTGCCCCCAAACCGGGTTACTTGTGCAAGCAAATAATCTCGTTCGAATATCTTTCTGGCTTCACGAAGCGGCAGACCAATAACCTCTGCACCGTAGTTGCTATCCCTTTCAGATGAACCACCTGAGGTGATTTCGTCAGGTAAACTGTCGGTCCCAATGGCAGTTTCACTTTCTTCAGGGGCCATAATCAGCATGCGTTCGATGACATTTCGAAGCTCCCGAACATTGCCGCCGGACCAATCATATGATTGCAATGCGGCAATTGCGTCCTCACCAATTTCTCGCGATGCTTGGCCGGTGGTTTCTCCTGTCTTTGTCATAAAGTAATCCGCAAGCAGGGGGATATCCTCTCGGCGATCTCTCAAAGATGGAATTTCAATCGGCACAACGCAGAGTCTGTAGTAAAGGTCCTCGCGGAAACGACCTTCTTTGATCTCATCGGCCAAGTCGTAGGTTGAAGACGCAACAACCCTCACATCGACTTCAACTTTTGTCGTGCCACCCACTCGGGTGAAAATCTGCTCTTGTAAAACTCGAACGATTTTACCTTGTGTTTCCGAGGGCATATCGCCGACTTCATCTAAAAATAAAGTCCCGTTATGGGCTTGCTCAAAGGTTCCAACTTTACGCGGCGCATCGCTGCCATCGGTGGGAGTTTCTGTGCCGAAGAGTTCCTCCTCCATGCGGTCAGGTTCCATTGTCGCGCAGTTGACGACCACAAACGGTCCGTCAGCTCGACGCGAGAGATTGTGCAACATTTGTGCGGCGACTTCCTTGCCTGAACCCGACGGCCCAGAAATCAACACCCGACTGTTCGCTGGCGCAACCTTTTCAATGATTTGGCGGACATGATTAACCGCGTTCGATGTCCCGATTAATTCTGACTGAGACCCGACACGAAGTTTGAGTTCTTCATTTTCGCGGCGCAGCAAGGCGGCTTCGATGGAGCGGGTTACAAGATTGATGAGGCGATCAGATTTAAAGGGCTTTTCTATAAAATCATAAGCGCCAAATTTAATTGCCTTAACTGCAGTCTCCACTGTGCCGTGGCCACTCATCATCAACACCGGTAAATTCGCGTGGTCTTTTTTGATTTCCTTTAGAATTCCAAGGCCATCTAAATCGCTACCTTGCAGCCAGATGTCGAGCAAAACCAAATTAGGACGCCTTACCTCGATTGAAGAAAGTGCAGAAGCGCTGTCGGCCGCGGTGCGAACTTGATAGCCCTCGTCCTCAAGAATACCCGCCGTGAGTACACGGATATCTTCCTCATCGTCCACGATCAAAATATCATGTGCCATGGGCGTTCATTTCCGTTTCTTCATTTTCTTGACCAACTGCTGGTAACTGCTGCGGATTTGATCCAGGGCGAAACACCAAAGATATCGACGCCCCCCCAAATCCACGGTCTTCCAATATCAAATCTCCGGTATGATCTTCCATGATCTTTTTAACGATCGCGAGTCCTAGGCCAGTGCCCTTAGTCCGCGTTGTGACATAAGGTTCAGTCAGGCGATCCCGATCTTCTTTTGGTAGGCCTACGCCATTATCTTCAATAACAATTTTGACCTCCCGTGAATTGTTTTCGCCAGAAGCTGCACCAGTTTCTGATAATGTCAGTCCGATATACCCCTTCTCCCCATCTTCGCCTTCGGCGTCAACCCTGGCGCTTACGGATTCAGAAGCATTTTTTAAAACGTTAGTCAAAACTTGGCTGATTTGTTGCGAATCACAAGGGATCAGCACGTCGCCTTCGGGGATATTTATATCATATTCCACGTCAGGATGGCGGTTCAGTTCCAATGAGAACGACTGACGACATATGTTTGATAAATTTTCCGGCTTCATCGTCGGTTCAGGCATCCGCGCGAAGGAAGAAAATTCGGAAACCATTCGACCGATCTCGCCAACTTGGCGAACAATGGTGTCGGTACAGATCGCAAATGTCTCGGGATCGGACGTGATTTCATCTAAGTATTTACGCTTTAGTCGTTCCGCCGATAATTGGATCGGGGTCAGAGGGTTCTTAATTTCATGGGCAATGCGCCGGGCGACATCTGACCACGCCGCCTGACGCTGAGCAGAAAACAATTCCGTAACATCGTCAAAAGTGACGACAAACCCAACAATATCGCCGCCCAAGCGTTCGGAGGCAATTGAAACCAATAAGGTTTTAAACTGCCCCTTAAAGACGAGTTTGACTTCCCCTTGCTGGGGCCGCTCTGGTTGTTCGATAGCTTGAGCGAGCATTTCGGCCATCTCCGGCACGACATCACCAAGGTCCTTACCGATAACCTTTTCCAAATCTACCCCCAGCAAGTCCGAGGCTGAGCGATTTGGCAAACGTATGTGCCCCAAATTGTTCAAGCCAATTACACCTGCTGATACCCCGGAGAGCACGGTCTCGGTAAAGCGTCGTCGTTCGTCGAGTTGGCGGTTGGCATCCATAAGCCCTAGTTGCTGGTTTTCCAACTGACTGGTCATCCGGTTAAAGGATCGGTTCAGCGTTGCGAACTCGTCTTGCGACGGCAAGCTCTCAACACGAACTGTCAGGTCGCCCTTGCGAACTCTTTCGGCGGCTGTGATCAAGTTGCCAATCGGACGAACGAGTTGAGTGGCCAGAGTTAAACCAATCCAGACTGCGGCTAACAGCATTAATAAGGCAATGATCACAAAGATGATCACCGCCGTGATGCTGATGCCTTCTCGTTTCTCTTCTAGCTTTTCATACTGGGTAACGGCCCCCTTGGTTTGTTCGACGTGAGCCAGAACTTTGGGGTCGATCGTGCGTCCCACAAGCAAATACGCATCAATGAGCCGGTTAAGTTTGATCATAGCCCGAACTCGATCATCGTTTTCATTTGTTAAGACAACGACTTCGCCGCGACTTGCCTGCTCAATCGCTTCGTTTGAGGCTAATTCGAAGGTTAAAGACAGGCTTAGGGCTGACTTTGCAATAACTCGCCGTCGGCTGTTCATGACGAGAGTTTCGGGAAGATTTCGAACATTGCCTTGCACCGATAGGAAGTTTTCAAATGCATTTTTATCGCGCGCCAATATGTGTGCGTTGCGATCTATATCAGTTGCGATTGATAGAACATCGGTGCGAATGGTCTGGATATGTTCATGCAAATAGGCGTTGGCGACGGCTCTCGATGCCCCTAATGCTGTCCTGACACGGTCGTTAAACCACGTATCAAGGCCGAACGATAAGAACAATGCAGAGAGGACTGTTACCAGGATCGCCGGCGTGACAGCGACAATACTGAACATCATGACAAGTTTGATATGGAGACCAGACCCAGCGTGACCGCGGCTTCGAGCGGTCCAAAGTTGAGTCAGGCGGCGCGCCACTACGGCCCCTAACATCAACAGTAAGATGGCATCCAGATAAAGAAGGCTAATGACCGTTTTCGTCTCTCTGGGACCAGATTCTACCGTCTGGGTCATCACAGCCCAGGTCATGAAACCCGAGATAACGGCAGCCAAGGCCAAGGCAAACGCCAGCTTTCGGCTGAGGTCTACACGGCGTGACCACAATCGAAACCGGAGATAATATTTTTTCGGACCTTGAGCCGATTTCTTCATTGCCCCCCCGAATTACCCCCTCGAATGACTTGAATATCTAGTTCTCGAATTTTCTTGCGTAAGGTGTTTCGATTAAGTCCAAGAATCTCTGCAGCTTTGATCTGGTTGCCGCGCGTCGCATGAAGCGTCTGAATGATCAACGGACGTTCCACTTCACGAAGAATTCTATCATAAAGACCCGCCGCAGGAAGCCCGTCGCCGTGGGCTGAGAAATAAGTTTTTAAATGCTGTTCAATTGATCCACCCAGACCATCGCCGCTTTCTTCCGTCGTCGTCGGTGATGTATCAACCAATTCAGCTTCGATAACGTCCAACCCGATGTTTTCTTGTGAATAGAGAGCCGCGAGCCTTCTTACGAGATTTTCCAGTTCACGCACATTCCCCGGCCAGCGATAACTTTTAAGCCGATCCAAGGCGGGTTTGTCTATTGTTTTGAGGGGGAGTCCCTCCTCCGCCGCGGCATTCAAAAAATGCCGGACCAGTTCATCTATGTCCTCTGTGCGCTCCCGCAGCGGTGGAAGACGCATGGGAACCACATTAAGGCGGAAATACAGGTCCTCACGAAACAACCCGTGGCGAATTTGTTGACGAAGATCATGATGGGTTGCGGTGATAATTCGCGCATTCGTTCTTATGGGTGTGCGCCCTCCAACCGTAGTGAACTCGCCTTCCTGTAAGACCCGAAGTAATCGCGTCTGCGCTTCTGGCGGCATGTCGCAGATTTCATCCATGAACAGGGTGCCCCCTTCGGCTTGTTCAAAGCGTCCGGCCTTTCGGTTAACTGCCCCTGTAAAGGAGCCTTTTTCATGGCCAAAAAGTTCACTTTCAATGAGTTCACGTGGGATTGCCGCCATATTGATGGCGACAAAAGGACCGTTTCGACGCTTGCCATATTCGTGCAGCGCTCGGGCAACGAGTTCCTTACCTGTGCCCGATTCTCCGTGAATAAGAACCGTTAGATCCGTTCCCATTAATCGTGCAAGCGAGCGATAAATCTCCTGCATAGCAGGGGAACGCCCGATCAAAGGCAAGCTTTCGCCAGCTTCAGACTGTGGAAGGCCGTCGTCGTCTGAAGTTGCTGGGGTCTCTAGTCCCCGCTTAACCACGTGTACCAGTTCATTGAGGTCAAACGGCTTCGGCATATATTCAAAAGCGCCCCGCTCGGTCGCTTGAATGGCCGTTAGGACCGTATTTTGGGCACTCATGACAACGACGCGAAGTTCTGGTCTGATCTTTCGAATTCTGGGAATTAGGTCGAGACCATTTTCATCCGGCATGACCACATCCGTAATCACCAGATCACCGTCGCCATCACTCACCCAACGCCAAAGAGTTGCAGCGTTATCGGTAACGCGCACTTCATATCCGGCCCGGCCCAACGCTTGGTTGAGCACGGTGCGAATTGCACTGTCGTCGTCGGCGACTAGAATCGTGGGCGCAACCATTCAGAAAAATCTCCGTTAATTAACATCGGTCGGAAGCATGACCCGAAAAATTGTACGACGGGGAATGCTGTCAAATTCTATCACTCCACCGTGCTGGCTGATGATTTTGGCGACCAAGGGTAATCCGAGGCCGGTCCCCTTTAATTTGGACGTCACGAAGGGATCGAACAGGTGGTCTTGCAAATCCTCTGGAATCCCATCACCGTTATCCTGAATGTTGACCATCAAAGGCAGATGGACGAGAGAGTCACTCCCCGGCACCGCAAATCGGACACCGTGTTTATAGGCCGTGTTTAGCAACACTTCGCCGCCCGTTTTCGGACACGCCTCGCAAGCATTCTTGACCAAATTAAGAAACGTCTGAACCAATTGATCCCGATTGCCATAGACATGCGGCAATGACGGATCATACGATTCAACGATTTTTACATGCTGTCCAAATCCATTTTCAGCCAGTTGACGAACACGATTTAGGACTTGGTGAATATTCAACGCCTCACGCTCCAGCGGCACGGCGTCCGAAAAGACCTCCATACGGTCTACCAACGCACAGACCCGGTCCGCTTCGTCTCTGATAATTTGGGTCAACGGGCGGTCATCTTCTGACGCGGTTTGCTCTAAGAGTTGCGCCGCCCCGCGGATGCCAGACAAAGGGTTTTTGACCTCATGCGCCAACATGGCCCCCATGGCGCTTAATGAGCGTGCTGCTCCGCGGTGGGTCAGCTGGCGGTCAATTTTATCGGCGATTGAACGTTCCTGGACCGACAACACGACATGACCCTTATTTTCCAGCAGAAGCGTCGCCTGAACATTTATGAAATGCTGACCGATACGGGGATTTTCAATCTGCACACCATATTCATATACGGCATTTCCTGTGGCTTGAACCTGGCTGATTAACGACATCACCGGACTGTCTTCGGGAAGAATCTCTGAAAGCAATGTTCCTTGCAGAGTTGCTGCACTGCCCGCAAAAAATTGTTCGCCCGCCAGATTGACGGACACAATACGCCCCGCGCCGTCTACAACCAGAATCGCTGCCGCCAGCGCATTTAGGACTGAATCTCCGTCAGGCGGGGCCCCCGGAGTCGCTTCATCACTTTTTACGGCATGTTCGGCAGTCATTTAAGCCGCCATCCGGTCGCCAACAAAATCATAGAACTCACAAATTAAGGTGCGAACGTGATCGGGCTCTGAACCCCTCATGACAACACTTCTGAAGTCCGCGGAACCTGGTAGACCCTTGCTGTACCAGCCGATGTGCTTGCGGGCGATGCGAATTCCCCGCTCAACCCCATAATGGGCCAATATATCTTCCAGATGTCCTAGAACAGTTTCCCTTTGCGTTTCTATTGAAGGATCAGGAAGGCGGCGGCCGGATTTAAGGAATTCAATGACTTGGCCTAAAAACCAAGGACGGCCATAAGACCCGCGCCCGACCATAACACCATCGGCACCAGACTGATCCAAAATTTCCTGCGCTTTGTCCAAGGTGGTGACATCGCCGTTGGCAATCACCGGGATGCTAACAGCCTCTTTGACCCGACGGATGAAGGGCCAGTCTGCGTCCCCTCTGTAAAACTGACAACGCGTCCGACCATGCACGGTGATCATTTTGATACCACAGTCTTCGGCAATCTTGGCCAGCCTTGGTGCATTTCGGCTTTCATCGTCCCACCCGGTCCGCATTTTAAGGGTAACGGGTACGCTCACCGCATTCACAGTGGCTTCCAGAATCCGAGCAGCTTTGTCTTCTTCCCGCATTAAGGCGGAGCCTGCTTGTTGACCTGTGGTGACTTTTTTGACTGGGCATCCCATGTTGATGTCGATGATCGCCGCACCGCGATCTACGTTCATGCGCGCGGCTTCTGCCATGATTTCCGGATCACACCCGGCTAATTGCACAGCCATTGGGAATTCTTCGGCGCAGTTCGACGCCATTTTCATGGTTTTTTTGTTGGCGTAAATCATCGCCTTGCTGGCGATCATCTCAGAAATAACCAAGCCGGCACCATTGCGCTTAACCAATCGGCGGTACGGCATATCCGTCACGCCAGACATCGGTGCTAATAAGACAGGGCTATCGAGTAGAATCGGGCCAATTTCAATTGTCATCGTAATCTATATTTTAAAGGTTCAGATATTCTGGGGCGTGCCTATTTATTGTGCATATGCGGCTGGATTGCAACACAGTTGCAGCCAAAATTGCACAAAAACTAAACTTATTCAGGTTGTTTATAGAAGAACGTCGGTGACGAATTTGACCCCCGGGTAGCCGAGGGTGAGCAAAAGATAGGCAAGTAACACAAATCGCGTGACTATCCGACCCCTGACCCCTGTCCGAAAGTGGGCTAACAACAGACCCCCGATAACGACAAACGTCGCAATTGTTAGAATGGTTTTGTGGTCGAGAGATATTGCTGTGTGGGAGCTGCCAATGTTAACCGCGATGCCACTGGCAAGACCCAATGCCAAAACTCCCTCACCAATCACCAGCAACTTGACCAAAAGCCGCTCGCAATCGGTGACCGAAGGCAATATGCGTGTGAGACGCGTCGGTTGCTTCGTTTTAAGCGCGCGTTCTTGCAAAAAAGCGGCGAGTGCAGATACGGCTGCAATGGTGACCAATCCATAAGTCGAAACTGATACGACTATATGAACGGTCGTCCAGATTCCAGGAGCGGATACCCTTTGCGCCGTTTCAGGCGCATGTTGCCAAACGAGAGCAACCACGCCGATTAAGATCAAATACCCACCGACCAGCGGTGCCAACCGCCATGCCTGGTCGGTTAAACCCGCCGTCCCAGCATATATTATAATGCTGGCTGTAATGGTGGCCCACAGGGCCGGGGATAACCCTGTCTGCCACGCGCCTGACATCTGCACGACAAACCAGGCCAGAGGCCCCGCCAAGGCCACAGCAAGGGTAGCCCAAAATAGCGCATCCCGCCCTCCATTAGCCCTAAAACCAACAAGCGTTGCTGGCATCAATGCAAATAAGGCAGAAATTCCAAATAGCAGGCTTTGGCTCATACTTTCTACTCGTTGCAGAAGACCCCTCCTCCTAATAATTAGAAGGAAGCCACTTAAGTTGGCGAACATACATGTGAACCATTGCACTGCACAGTTATTTGTGGGCATGAAGAGACTGAATTTCAAAAGGAGCCCCTATGGGCGAAACCATAGCCATAATTGTAGGTGCTGGCCGAGGACATCGCTTTGGCGGCGATATCCCGAAACAGTATCGGTTGTTGGGTGGGGTTCCTGTGCTTCGGCGGACGGTGAGCGCGTTTCTGTCTCATCCTGATATCGATGCTGTCAGGCCAGTAATTCATCCGGATGATGAAACATTATTTCACAAGGCTGTTGCTGGCCTGGATGTGCTTGATCCAGTCCCCGGCGGTGCAACCCGGCAAGATTCTGTGCGACTCGGGTTAGAAAGCGTTGAAACTCTGGCACCTAGCAAAATTCTTATTCATGACGCAGCCCGGCCCTTTGTCGCGGCACACGTTATTACTGGGGTGTTGGACGGATTGAAATCACATCCCGGTGCCATTCCCTCTCTTCCCGTAACCGATACTTTAAAACGAGGGGCTGATGACCTCATAAAAGAAACCGTTAGCAGAGATGGTCTTTTCCGCGCACAAACACCTCAAGGATTTCGATATGGTGAACTGATGGCCGCCCATCGTAAGGCCGCCGGATTAGCCCTAACAGATGATGGTGCCGTCGCCGAACATGCAGGATTGGATGTGGCCATTACGCCCGGCAGCGAAGATAATTTTAAAATTACCACCCAAGAAGACTTGGATAAGGCAGAACGTATGGTATCGAACGGTGAAACGCGGACTGGGTTGGGTTTCGATGTGCATCAATTTTGTCCCGGTGACGGCGTCACAATTTGTGGTGTGGAAATTCCCTACGATCAATCTCTCTTAGGCCATTCAGACGCTGATGTCGGGCTTCATTCGATTACCGATGCGATCTTGGGGGCGATAGGTGCGGGTGATATAGGCATGCATTTCCCGCCCAGTGATCCGCAATGGAAGGGAGAGCCATCTAACACGTTTTTGAAGCACGCGGGGGATTTGGTTGTCGAGCGCGGCGGCTCAATTTCGAACATCGATGTGACAATCATTTGTGAAAAACCAAAAATTGGGCCTCATCGTGAAACCATGAGAGCTCGAATTTCAGAAATTTTGGGTGTTTCTCTTGAGCGTATTGGAGTAAAAGGAACGACGACCGAACGACTCGGATTTACGGGGCGGGGAGAGGGTGTGGCTGCTCAAGCCATTGCGACGGTAAAATTACCGACAAATGAATGACACGAATATAAATTGGAATAAATTTTATTAACAATTACAAACTAACCCGTGACGACATCCAAATCTAAGCGTTAGGATGATCGTTCGGTAAAGAGGGCTAGATTGTTGAGTGGGCTATTGGTCAAATCATAATGAATGATTTCAAATACGATGATGTGGAAGTCGCGTTGGTTGACGGCGATTTAGGCGCGCGCGAAAGCATCAGAGGGGTCATGCAGTCCAATGGCTTCCGTAAGTTCACCCTTGGTCAAGACATCCCCACTCTGATCGGCATGATTAAATCAGGCACGCCGGACATGGTGATCATGGGGGGTGAGTTTGAAGGCGGCGGCGTTTCTCGATTTGTGCGGTTACTTCGGCACAATGAATTCAAAGGAAATCCTTTCATTCCGGTCATCGTCGTAACTTGGAATCCTACTCCCGAACTCGTGCGTGAACTCGTCGATGCGGGCATCGATGACTTGGTTCCCAAGCCAATTTCAGCCAATCATTTGTTAAAACGCACAGCGAATCTCATCAACAATCGCCAGCCCTTCATTGTCACCACTGATTATGTCGGGCCAGACCGACGCAAAGATTCCGAACGTGGGTCAGAAATCCCCTTGGTTGAAGTGCCCAATACCCTGCGGGCTAAAGCTACTGGCGATAAAACGGCCGCGATCGATGCAAAAAACAAAGTTAATAAAGTGCTGGCCGAGATCAATAATCAAAAAATGGAACGCCATGCGTTTCAAATTGCGTGGTTGGTTGAGCAATCAATGGGCAGCCTCATCATGGGCGGCATGGACGATAAAATTTTGGGTTATATGAATAAGTTGAATTTAGTTTCAAAGGACCTAAGTAAGCGCATGGTTGGAACTGATTACGCCCATATTTCAGAACTCAGTGAGTCCATGGTTCAGGTTTCAAACTCAATCCTTCAAAACAAATCCAACCCACCTGCAAAAGATGTAAAGCTTCTGGCCCCGCTGTCCCAGGCGATCAAGAACAGCTTTGATCCTGAAATGGATCAAGCGGCAGTCGCGAGTGATATTGCTGCGGTCGTGAGTGCAAAAAGCGCTTAATTTTAAATGGTTTATAACGTTTCCTGATTAATCCAATCTAAGAAGTCAGCGTTACCACCCTCAATTGGAAGAGCGACGATGCAGGGGCAATCGTAGGTATGTCTTTGCTTGATCGCTTCCGTCAACGCGGCAATGTTATCTGTTGTCGATTTTAGAATTAAGACTGTTTCGTTTTCTTCTTGGATCGCCCCTTCCCATCGGTATATCGACGTCACACTCTGTAGGATATTGGCACATGCTGCTAACTTTTTATCAACCACGTCACGGGCAATGGTATGGGCCTCTTCTGTTGAGCCAGCGGTTACATAAACAATCATCGGAGCGGACACCATGAGCAGTTCTTTCTAAAATTTCAAACGGTCTACTTGGATTCGACGACGAACTACCGTAGCATAAACCTGACCTGCAATGGAGGGCCTGCAGTGACGGAAGCAACCAAACTTAAGAAAAAAATAGGTAAGCCGACGGTCGGGCAACTAAAGTGGCTCGCCCAAGGGTTAACGCAACCAGGTGGGAAGCTTCCGCTATTTGATGAAAATGGCCAACGGGTCAGCAAACGAACGGTTGAGAGTTGTCTGGAAAAAGGCTGGGTACGGCCTTGGTTCGCCAATCCCATTAAACCAGATTGGCAAGTCTGTAAATTGACACAGCCCGGTCGCGACATCCTCAAAGAGAAGTCTTAACTTCTAGTCCTCATCTTTAGAAAAACTAACGTCGACATACCCCTTCTCGATGGCGTCGGTCAAAGCTTCGAAGCCGGCACGGGTTTCTTCGTACATTTCACGGGCATTCTTGAGATCGGCGACTTCATCTACGCTCAAAGCCGCGCCATGGTCTTCAATAGCCGCGTTAAATGCGGCCGCGAGATATTTAGCCCGCAGCTTCGCTACAGAAACGCCGAGGGTGAGGACTGTCTCATGGTCGATCGACTCAATATGCTTATGAATGATTTCCCGATTGGCAGCACGAATGCCTTGTTCAACGACCCCCATAAACCGTTTCATTTCCATGAGGTCTTGGTAATCGTCTTGTCCGTTTGCCATGTCTTTGTCCCTTCTTAATCCCATGAAACGCCGTCTGGAGGTTATGAGTGTATTAAACGGAAATATTGGGTGTCTGTGCAAGGACTGAGTTTATTTGTGGATTTAAGGGGCGATGTAAGACCCCGCAGAATGTCCTGCAGACAAATCACTTTTTGTAGGGTTTTGATAACAAAATATTGATTCAAATTAAATCCTTCCCATGTGATAGTTTGATAATTGCAAATAACACTCATTATTAAAGTTAGAAGCGGCACCTATTTCGGAATTATCTTGTTAAAAAAAGCGTTTAAACCAGCCAAAATTTTAATACGAATTTTGAATATTTAGAGGAGTAATTGCCATGTTCGCGAACAAGGGCCTTGTTTGGAAACTTACGGTTCCCATCCCCTTTCTATTATTCATCGGAATTGCCTTAATATGGATTATCCTCCCAGGTATGATTTCTGATAACGCGCGAAAAGAGGCCGTCCATTCGGCCTCGGAAACGGTCAGTCAATTCAAGGCATTACGTAAATATTATGTTCAGAACATCATCAAAAAAGTCCTCGCGGACGGCAATCTCAAACCATCGATAAATCACGCGAAAGAGGAAAAATCCATTCCCCTTCCTGCGACGATGATTCATGATTTGAGTGCTGCTCTTTCAAAGCGTGACACCACAGTAAAGCTATACAGCGCCTTTCCATTCCCGAACCGAAAGGACCGTAAGCTAGACCCCTTTCAGACGGAAGCCTGGAAGTATATCAACGCCAATCCAAATAAGATTTTTTCCAGGCAGGCGACGATTAATGGCAAGGAAATTGTTCGTGTCGCTATTGCCGACAAGATGGTCGCCCAAGGATGCGTTAATTGTCACAATGGGCACCCCGATACACCGAAGACAGGTTGGAAGCTAGGAGACGTCAGAGGGATTTTGGAGGTCAACGCCAATATAGATTCCCAGTTGGCAAATGGGACCACCTTGTCCGTAACGATTATCGGGATCATCGCCGCTATCCTGGCCGGCATTATTGCGCTTTGTTTTTACTTGGCGCGAAATATTTCAAAGCCAATCACCGAAATAACCGGGACAATGCATACACTCGCAGATGGAGATTTATCTGTTGAGGTTACAGCGAATGACCGTGGAGACGAGGTCGGACTCATGGCTAAGGCGGTCGAAATTTTTAAACTAAACATGATTAAGGCTAAGCAAATGACGGAGGACCAGCTAACTGCTGAAGCCAGTAAGCTGGAGCGCGCCCAAAAGGTTGAAAACCTAGTTGCTGACTTTCAGATAAAAGCAGACGATTTGATTTTACAGGTCACAAATGCCTCTAATCGTATCAAAGCCGCCGCCACGGGCGCGAGCGATGATACCGGAAAGGCTGGCAGTCGATCCTTTGAAGTCGCTATGGCGGCTGAGCGGACGTCAGGTAGTGTGGAGTCAACCTCAGCAGCGGCGGAGCAGCTGTCTGCGTCCGTATCTGAAATTTCGTCACAAGTTTCACAATCTGCATCGATTTCGGCCTCAGCGGTTGCTGAAGTTGATCAAGCAACGGAAATGGTTCAGGGATTGGATGAAGAAAGCCAAAAAATTGGTGAAGTTGTAGGTATGATCTCTGACATTGCGGATCAGACGAACCTTTTAGCGCTGAACGCAACCATCGAAGCTGCCCGTGCCGGTGATGCCGGAAAAGGTTTTGCAGTCGTGGCTTCGGAGGTCAAAAACCTTGCAAGCCAGACAGCCAAAGCAACAGAACAAATTTCATCAATAATCGGCAATGTTCAGGGGGCCACCGGAAAAACGGTCGAGTCAATTGAGCGCATCAGAAATGTAATTGGCGAAATAAATTCCATGTCGGCCACAATCTCCAGCGCAGTTGAAGAACAAAACTCAACAACCAATGAGATTGCCCGTACCGTATCTACAGTGAGCGTGGATGCAAATATTGTGCTCGATAGCGTCGGTGGTTTGACTCATTCGTCAGCGACTTCTTCTGCTAAATCTATTCGGGTAACCTTCGAGCCGTTCAGCTTCTACTAGGGCATACCAAGGTTGAGAGCACCGTCAGATACTTGGGAATAGAAGTTGATGACGCTTTAGCTATTGCCGAAAAGGTAGACGTCTGATTTTAGGGGGCAGAGCGGACATGTTCTGCCCCATTCTCTTTAGGCTGCTAATAGCCAGATCCGGACATTAGAAAAATAAAATAAAAATTTAACGTTTAGGTTTTCGTTGCCGTAATTTGACATGTCGCGATGCCGTCATGAAGCAACGATGAATTTAACAAGGTTTTAAGTTTCATCGATTTCAATCGCTCTGGCCAACCTATTTCCCCTTGATATCTGCCGGAAAGTAATACGATTCATTTATTGGGGTTCGGGGCACCCGAGAGTAACTAGGTTATGGCGTTGCCAATTATTACCTTATAATCGTACGATATCGAAATAAATTTATTTCAGATCTAAGGCAGTCACCTTGGCTGACCGTGCACACCGAAACCCGATGCCGTGATGGCCTGCCATTGGATTTCTGGAAACAGTTTGACCGCGCCATGTAGAGATTGTTTCGTCGACAGGGCTATCATGAGTAGCACCTCGGGTAACTCGATCGGCGTAATAATTCATTTCTTCACGCCCATCATCGGCCCTATAGGGATAGTGCTCTGACGCACTGGAAGTCCATTCATGCACATTACCTGCTAGACCCAGGACTCCTTCGGGGGTGCCCCCCTTCGGATAGGCGTCGACCGGCGCCATTTTACCCCATGGATGACCGAAATGCGCCCGCGTTTTATCGGGGGCTTCATTGCCCCAAGGATAGGTTCGGCCTTCGGGGCCGCGGGCGGCAAATTCCCATTCTGCCTCAGTTGGCAATCGCTTTCCAAGCCAAGCACAATAGTCTCGTGCGCCAAGCCAACTGACTTCTACGACCGGCATTCGATCATGTCCTTCAAATGGGACGTATTTGCCATCTTTCTGTCGCTTGATGCGGGCGTCGCTGTCATCAAGGTCAAAATATCGCTCGCCTTTGGGACCTTTGTGGCCATGCTTATTTAGGTACTCTGCAAGCTGAGCATTCGTCACTTCAGTTCTGTCCAGAAAGAAGGAATGAACTGCAACTTTATGGCTAGGTTGCTCATCCACAAGACTGTTATCGTTGCCCATCAGAAATGAGCCGCCAGGAATAAATATCATTTTCGTCTCGGCCTGGGTAACCGTGCTGAAACTCAATACGAAGATAGAAAATACAACTGAGGCCCTTAGGACTCGCACTGAAAAGATCATAAGATACCCTCTATTTTCTCTGTATACATCAAAATTTTATCGGTCAATATTTCGGCGTCACGGTTTTCGATTTAGCAGCTAAGATTGTTCTTCTTAGTTGATGCACAAGAATTTTCCAATTTTCAAAATGTCATACATAAACTTGATATTGCACCTTACATTCTTGGCACCGCACAAATCTTCATATTTTCCCATGGCGCTAGGCTTATAGATTTTCTCCTTGCTAAGACCTATGACCATGACCGCCTACTTACTAAATCTCGATACTGATCCAGTGAAAGCCAGGAATTGTATGACCCAGGTTCAACGAATCCTTAGATTTAGTTCAGAATAAAATTGGTAATAATTTTAAAGATAATCTTCAGGACTAATTGGTCCAACTCTAACAACTAAGACCTAATTTTAATGAATCAAGTACTCCACCGACTATCCACAAATCAGATAGCCGGTGGAATTTTTGATTTATTTAATTGAGTCCAAAGCTTGTGCCAAGATTGGCTTAATGCCCTGACTCGCTGCAGTAATCTGAGCAATTTTCTTTTGCTCATCATCCCCATGAGACGGCAAGTGAACTTGCCGTTTCTTTTTTTGTTCAGCAATTAATTCTGGGTCATGAGCAGCCTTCCAAATTGCATCACGCAAAGCTTTAGTTGCTTCTTTATTCATACCTGGAGGGCCGAAAAATCCTCTGTGCATGGTCATCATATTGACAACCGCTTGGACCGCTTCTTTAGATTTTCCGGATACAATTTCCAACGCATTTTGGACATCAGGATGGTCCTTAACACGCTTATCCCAAATCATGACTACGGGGACGAGATCTCCGGTCTTGATCGCTCCCCGGGCGGAGCGATAGGAAACCATGTACGCATCGCTATCGCCTTTGATTGTTGCAAGACTGATGTCGTTCATGCCTTCATATCCGGTTACGAACTTAACTTTGATTCCCAAGGCATTGGCCAAAATGGCAATGATGTAGAAATCCTCATCTGTACCCTGAGACGCAGAAACAAGCGGTCGTTTAAGATTTTTCAAATCAGCGACTGTCTTAATACCTGATTTCTTTCCTGCCAATAAAGTCCGTGGTTCCGTTGCAGCACGGCCGAGATAAACAAATTTAGTGGCGTCAAACTTAACTGCTTTACTGCCTGAAAGTTGGGCCAAAATTAATGTCGGGACACTTGTAAAAGCAATGGTCTTACCATCAGGCTTTTGTGACCACAGATAATTTGTTCCCTTTACGCCGCCGCCGCCTTTTTTATTAACCACACGCACGCTCTTTGCGCCGGTGTATTTTGCGATAAAGGGTGCATAAGTCCGGGCGTACCGAGTCATGCGACCACTTGGGCTGTTGGGCACAATTAAGGTGATGACCTTACCTTTATAATAATCTGCCGCTTGAACAACGGGCGGCGCAGAAATAGCAACAGTGCTTAATACAACGGCGGCCACAGCTAATGTCTTCAATCGAGTTTTCATCTTCGTATCCTCCTCTGTTTGAGTTATGTTGTCTTCGTTTCTTGATCGTCTAACCACGTTAAAAAGTTTCATAGTACCAATCGACGGTGGGCTGAAAAATTCCATGATAAAGCTGAAGTTCCAGCCCAACGACAAATAGCAAATAAACGCTAATCGAAAATATCAAAGCGTATATCAAGCTCATTGGTTTCGTATAGTGCTTACTTAATATAAAATAAGTAGCAGTAAATATGTAAATTGAAGGCATCGGGCCAATCAATAGAATTATACTAACAAAGCCAGCGACCATCCCCAAAGCGTGCGTTACAGGCCGGCCCTGTAAATTCGAAGAACCGCTATCTGAACTAGGCAATGTTTCTTCCGGCAACTGTTCTTGTGCTGCCGGTCCACTGTTCCCCTTAGTAAGGAATTCAAGCAAATCGATATTTAGTTCTTCATCGGACTGAAGATTCTGCCAAATCAATTGCACGACGCCTAAGACAATTCCCAACGTAGCAATCGGAATTGGCACGAGGCGTGCTCGGGGGCTAAAGTCCAAACTGGTCACCAGCACTGCTGTGAAAAATCCGAGAATGATCAATATGACAATATTTTCTTGGGTATGGCGGCTCATGACGCGCCTCCATCTAATCGTGCACTTGCGTCTTGATCTACTTGCGCGCGTTTTTTGCGCCAGTTTCGAATGAAGGGTAATGCGGTAGTCACAATAATAAAAATAAACATGACCAACGCGATCGGCTGAGTGAAGATAAAGTCATTGCCATGCAAGGTAAGTGATATATGCAGATTGCGCTCGATCATGTCAGCCAGCACCATACCGATAACAAAATTAGCTCTCGAATAGTGGTACTTATCCATAAAAAATCCGACGATGCCGAACCCGGCAGCAACGATGACGTCTTCCCATTGTCCGCGTGTTGCAAACGCGCCAACGAAACAAACAGACAAGACCATCGGAATCATTAAATTCGGATTCATACTTGGAAGACGAGCAAGCCAAGGTGAAATCGCCAAACCGAACACGGACGTCACGATGTTTGCTATTACGACAATCCAAACCATGCTAAATACGAGGTCGAGATTATGTGTTAACATTTCGGGCCCTGGTGTAATGCCCATGCCGATAAACGCGACAAGTAAGATTGCCATACTCTCGCCGCCCGGTATCCCAAATGCCAACGTCGGCATAAGACCGCCACCTTCGTTGGCCCCTACTGTTGCATCCGGCGCAATTACCCCTTCAATTGCGCCGCGCCCAAACCGTTCCGGCGTTTTAGAGGTTTGTACGGCCTGAGCGTATGCGGCAATTCCACCCACACTGGCGCCAATACCAGGTAGAACGCCAATCCAAAGCCCAAGTAAGCTGGACCGCATTACCAGTCCCCAATGGCGGAATGCATCCTTTACGCCATCCAAAACTGAACTTGTTTCTCCGCTAATATCTCGGTCAATGATTGAACCTCCTTTTACGTATAGCTTCATCATTTCAGAAACGGCAAAGAGGCCAATCATCGCAACGGGAAATGAGATGCCATCAAGTAAAAATACGGTATCGAATGTAAATCTGGGTGTTCCTGTAATAGGGTCCATACCCGAAAAGGCTATGAGTACACCAAATGCAGCAGCCATAAGCCCCTTAAGCATAGAGCCTTCACTAAATGTCGCGATGATGGTTAAACCCCAGAGCGCCATCATAAGAAATTCTGGTGGGCCGAACGCTAGCATTATTGGGCGTACAACAGGAATACTAACAGCCAAGCAGATTGCGCCGAAGATACCGCCAAGCAACGCTGCCGTCGCCGAAGCACCTAAGGCCCGGCTTGCTTGGCCTTTTTGCGTAAGGGGGTAGCCATCAAATATTGACGCTAAGCTTTTTGCTGCTCCGGGTATTCCGAACAAAATGCCGGTGACAGATGAACCCCATATGGTCGCTATGTGGGCACTTAAAAGAAGCGCCAGCATAGCCGCCACTTCATAGCCATAAGTAAACGGAAGCAAAAGAGCCATGGCAACAATGCCACCAAGTCCCGGCAAAATACCGATTATAATTCCATAGACGACACCAATAATAGTAAACAGAATTGCTTGCGGTGTCAGCACAGCGAAAAGACCAGCAAAGATTGCATCAATCATTTCTGCCGCCCCCCAACAATACTATCCCGCAACTTAGTCATCGACCTTCCCCAACAGGGTCATAACATCTGTCGTGCAGTTTATCATTTCTTCGGGAAAAATCACCGTAATGGCATCTGTTGGGCAAACTTTTTGGCACAAACCGCAATACCAACATTCATCTGGATACATCACGACAGGTAATTTATCGCGGTTTCCATCTTCGTGAAAAATGAGATCACCGGGACATATCCAGTCGCAAAGATCACATTTAACACATGTATCAGGGTTGATCCGAATGGGATTATGTACGTGAGAATAATTTGGATTTACAGTCATAATGCGGTCACCTCACACTGCCGATTGTTCACGAGTAAATGCATCAGATAGGGGGCGGTCCGCATCCAACGTAGATAGGTTTGGACCTTCGTCCCCTTGCTCAACCACAATAAACTTTCGCCAATTGCTATCATCGCTGTCAGGATAATCGAGCCGGTTGTGAACCGTTCCTGTTCGGGTCTCTTGGCGGGCAAGTGATGTCGTCGCCATTAATTCCGAATTAAGCCGAATATTTTGCGACTCGTTTACTCGCATCAAACCGTGCATATCATCGGCCTTAAGCGTTGGTTCTTTCTTTTCGAGTATGGACAATGTCTCGAGCGCCAACTTAAGTCCCTTTTCCGTTCGACGAACGCCTGCATAGTCAGAAACGGTGCGTTGCACTTCTGCTTCAAATTCGCGCCACGGTATGCCATCTGGCTGTTGAAGGTGGCTCCCGGAACTCGCCCGAATAGCATCAGCGGCGTCCTGATCAATCTCGGGTAATGCTGCTCCTTTATCTTTGCGAATACGCTCCACCGCCCCTTGCCCAGCAATGTATCCCAAGACCGCAGCACCCGATACGCCACCGCCGCAAGTTGAACAATCACCAGCTGCGAACAATCCTTCGATCGATGTTTCGCCCTTCGTGTCTACCGCCAGACCACTACCCCGGAAATACAATCCACTTCGGCGGATACTCAGTTCAGAAATTGATACCTCGACGGGCTGAGTCCGGATGTCATGCTTCTTCTGTTCATAGAAAGCTGGCATGGTATAGCGATCAATTCCCAGCGTTTCTTCTAAGAAATCAAGGTCCTTTTCCGATAACACACTGCAATCTACGTAAATGGGTCCATTGCCGTCCAGGTGCTCGGTAATGACGGCATCTGTAATAATTGCACGTCGCGCGTTCTCGCCTCGTTTGTCGTATTTGAACATGAAGCGTTCACCGTGACGGTTTAAGAAGTGCGCCCCCAAACTTACCAAGGCATTGAGTCCCTGTGCAGAGAAACCCTTTGGCACAAGGTTCATTTCAACAAATTCCATATTGGCCAGGGCAGCCCCTGCACGGTACCCCATCGCCTGTGCATCACCCGTATTATAAGGACAATGCCAGCTATCAAATGAGAGCCCCGTCGCATTGGTAGACAGCCGATTAACGTCTCCGGTCGCGAGCATGACAGCCTTGGCACGGATCGCGTACCATTCCCCAGTCCGAAAATTGAAGGCCAAGGCGCCATAGGCTTTATTCTCATGCGTGAGCACTTGGACCCCCATTGTCCGCATAAGCACGGTCGCCTGACCACGTCGAACTTGTTGGCCGATCATTTTCTTAAAATCGGTACCGTCGAAATTAATATGATAGGTTGCTGGTAAGCCAAATGAACGCAGTCGATAATATTCTTTAGTAACCGGGTCTTTAAAATCAACGCCAAAGGATTCAATTTTTTTCAAAACTTTGGGCATTTCTCGAATGACCTTACTAGACACAGCCATATCAACGATGCCGTCGGTCAAATCTTGAAGGTGATTTATAAGAAATTCTGGAGTATCCCACTCGGGGCCTGACTCCATAATTGTAAGGTACTGATCAACGCCACAGCCGACGCTTCCGGTATGATCTAGGACCTTTCCTTTTTCACAGACAACGACATCAAGTCCGGCCTCTTGGGCTTCAATTGCTGCCATGCAACCTGCAACACCGCCGCCAATTAGCAAGAGATCCGTTTCTATCGTTTTCCAGGAATCATTCACTTTCAGTCTCCATCCACGCTACGTTTCTAAACGATAGCAGGAAAAATAAAAATTTTACAAAACAAAATTTCAAATTTTACTAGGTGAAATTTTTTTATTAGAATAGACTGAGTACTTATGTCGAATCAGCCTTTAAAAATTGGTCGATCCATTGAGCGGGGGTTTTCAATCCTTAGCTGTATCTGTCATAGCGGCTCGCCAATTTCTTTATCGGAAATTAGTAAGCGTGCTGGATATGATAAAGCGACATCATTGAGAATTTTGACGACGTTGGTCGCACTCGGGTTTGTTTTAAAAAACGCCAGTAACCGACGCTATAGTCCCGGTCCTGGACTTTATGGGTTAATGCCAAAAGACATTAGAAGCGTTAGTCGCCCGCACTTAGAAACGCTGTTGGAGTCTACGAATGAAACAATTTGCCTTATCAAACCACAGGGGATAATGCGCGAATGCATCGATGTTCTTGAACCGGACCGAGAACTTCGCGTGGTCGCGACCCTAGGTCGGTTTGTGCCAATACAGATTGGTTCATCGGGCAGAGTCTTACTTGCGTTCCGCTCGATCGAAGAAATTAGTCGCATTCTCGAGAAAACAGATTGGACTTCATTTACGCCGCTTACGGAATTGGATCGCAAAAAATATCTCGATCAGTTGATAAAGGTTCGAGAGCTCGGGTATGCCACGACTAATGGAGAGATAACGCTAGGGTCTTCTGCCTTGTCTGCACCTATCTTTGACAGTTTTGGTAACATCGCCGCAGCAATTACAGTTCGGGGCCCAGAATCCCGAATGACTCATAATAAAATCGAACAACTCGCACCAATATTAATAAAAACCACGCGGGATATAAGTTCAGATTTTAGCAAAGAATTTTCCCAAAGTTATCTCTAATTCAACCCATCATTCCTCTCACAAATTCGCTGGTATGGATGCCCGCTTTGGGTCAACAGCAGCCCTATTCACCTACCCAAAATTACTTCTGCTTTACCCCCTAATAGCAGACATCGTGACAAATAATGTCCGCTGTGCGTAGAAAAGCGGTCATAATTGACGGGTGGCTAGGACTTCCGTTTGTAGCCGAGGCTGTTGAAGAACTCTGTTGTCATCAACCCTTGAACGTGATTCCCTTTTCATAGTGAATATGGGGAAGGAACACGGCAATGATGGGACCAGAAGTCGGACAACAAGACCGTCTTTTCTACGAGTTCAATCTTGAAGACCGCATTCCCGCCAATCACCTTTTGCGTCGCATCGATGCGGTTCTAGATTTGAGTTGGCTTCGCTCGGAACTTGCCCCTTTTTACAGTCATACGGGATGCCCTTCGATTGATCCTGAACTGATGATCCGGATGCTACTGGTTGGCTATTGTTATTCGATCCGTTCGGAGCGTCGGCTGTGCCAAGAGGTTGAACTCAACCTGGCATACAGATGGTTTTGTCGGCTTGGCCTTGAGGACGGGGTTCCCAATCATTCGACCTTTTCGGTCAACCGGCATGGTCGCTTCCATGATGGTGATGTATTTCGCCAAGTGTTTGAGCGCATTGTGCGTCAGTGCATGGATGCGGGATTGGTCAAAGGCGAAGGTTTTGCCGTGGATGCCAGCGTGATTGAAGCTGATGCCAGCCGGTTCCAACGGGTCGAAGGATCGGAGATTGAATGGTCGGAACAACAGTTGGCACGTCGGGCAATCCGGGAATATGTGGTTGCCCTTGAAAGGGAGAACACGCCGATCAACCCCCGTCAAAAGCCCAAGGCCATATCACCCACCGATCCAACGGCGGCGTGGACGAGGCGCGGACGTAATAAGGTCATGTTCGGCTATAGCCTAAATTATCTGATTGATATGGAAAATGCCGTGATCGTTGATGTTGAGGCGACGCCGACGCGCATCTCCAAGGAGGTGGATGCGACAGAGACCATGATCGAACGGACCGAAGAACGCTTTGGCCTAAAGCCGGATCATATTGCCGGAGATGTCGCTTACGGTACAGGTAAGATGCTTGGCTGGTTGGTCAAACGTGACATTGATCCGCATGTTCCGGTGTGGGATCGAACCCAGGTTGCGGCGGATGGCAAGTTCATCCGTGCCGATTTTGACTATGACAAAGAACGTGACCTTTATATATGCCCAGGCGGTAAAGAGTTAAAAACGTCGGGTATGGTGCATGATGGCACCACGCTCAAATATATTGCTAAACGCAGTGACTGCGGCCAATGCTCGCTCAAGCCAAAATGTACCACGGGTCGGGAACGCCGGGTCTCTCGCGACATCAACCAAGAAGCTCGTGACTATACCCAAGCCTTGATGGAGACAGATGCCTATATAAATTCGAGAACCCAACGTAAGAAGATCGAGAGATTGTTTGGTGAGGCAAAACATATTCACGCGATGATCAGGCTAAGGCTTCGCGGATTGAGTGGTGCCAAGGACGAATTTCTGCTGACTGCGGCGGTTCAGAACCTGAAGCGTCTCGCAAACCATGCCATCAGACCGCCACCTAAACCAATATTCGCTTGATCAATGTATCAGAACTGCGAAATCACCAAACAAACAAAACCCGCAAAGGCATGGTGCCAAAGCGGGAACAAAAAGACTGCTGCTACTAACAGCAGATATCCGAAATCCTCCCAAAACAGAGTTCTTCAACAGCCTCAGCCAGAAGCGGAAATTACACCGCCAACGGAAAAAGGCGGTGTGCTGCCGTCCTATGCGGCTACAAGCCTGTAGTCAATTGGCAATGCGTTGGAGTTGAAAATAATATTAGAATTTGTTGTAATGAATTATCACTTAATAAGCGCTGCTTAATATGGGGATAATCATCTTGCCAAATTTTATGCGCTACAAAAATTGCTTTAAGTACCTTTGTATTCGCGGGACATTTGCTGGAGCATTGATCGTTTCCGCTGTCCACACATCTGCCGCATCAAACTTCTTTGATGGCCCTTGGGAAGGTGAGGTGTTCTGCGAAGCAGCATCACTCGGTGGTCTCAGCATCGATCATAGCTTTACGAAGGTATTGAAGATTGAAATATCAGGTAACGATATAGAAATTCTTGATTGGGAGGATTACGAGGGAGACGCTGACTCTAGAATATCGGGCCATATTTCTAACAGCGGAAGATATCGAATCTTTTTTGAGTATGAATATTCTGACCCTCGCGGAGCTACTGAAACAAACCAATTTACTTTCGCCGGTAAATTTTGGAGCGGAAAACTTATTCTTTCTGGATTTAGGGATAACGATCCAGATGGAGAAAAGTGTAAGGGGGCGCTTGCTCCAAAAGCACCCATCACGGCGGCGGTCCTGCGTGAAGTTAAAGAGGCGCAGGTACAAGCAACTTCGCTAGAGCTTGCTGGTCTTGAGGCTAAGCAGAAAGCGGCTGAGAGCAGCCTCAATAATTTTAATTCGGGTGGGATAACGAGCGGACAAGGGCAGGACGGAGGCTCACGGCAGGAGCAGGAATTACAAGAGGCTACTCAGCGTCAAGCTGAACGGGCAAAACAAATTGCAGAATTGGAACAGCAGCGCAAAATAAATGAGGAACGTTTAAATGAACTCACCAGACTCCGGGAAGATCAGGCGCGCGAACTCGCCGAAGCACAAAAGCAACAGGCAGCGGAGGCGCATCGCCTTGCCGAATTGAAACGCGGACAGGAGCAAAATTCTCTTAAGCTCGCGGCGCTTGAGCGCCAAAGGAAAGAGGAAAAAAATCAGCAAAAATATGCTGACGTTGACTTTGGGAATTACCATGCGCTGGTGATCGGTAACAACGACTACAAGTACCTAAAGAAATTGAATACAGCTGTCTCCGATGCAACGGCTGTTGCAGGTCTGCTTCGGGATTCTTACGGATACAAGGTGCGACATTTGGAGAATGCGACCCGGTCGCAAATCTTTGATGCTTTGGACGAATATCGCGAAACGCTAACCGACAATGATAATCTGTTGATTTATTATGCCGGGCATGGGTGGCTGGACGATACCACCGAACAAGGGTTTTGGCTGCCCATCAATGCCAAACCCAACCGGCGGACAAACTGGATTCCTAATTCTAGTATTACCGGGACTCTGATGGCGCTGGAAGCCAAGCATGTCATGGTGGTCGCCGATAGCTGTTATTCCGGGACTTTGGTGCGGTCGGCAAAAATTAAGGAAAAATCTTCGGACTATGTTGCTCAAATGGCAGGAAAGCGTGCGCGCTTGGTATTAACATCTGGCGGGGTAGAGCCTGTAGCAGACAGTGACGGCACCGGCCATTCGCCATTTGCCAGTGTTTTCCTTGATGTACTCAAGGGCAATAAAGATGTTATCGACGGCACCCAATTGTTCTCAAAAATGCGCCGTCCTGTAATGCTAAAAGCAGACCAAACACCTGAATATTCGGATGTCCGTAAGGCAGGACATGAAGGTGGAGATTTCTTGTTCGTCAGGCGACGTTGATCCGAACGGTTTTGTCTCCTTTGGGTCAACTTCGGAAGTATTTGCAGGTGTAGTTTTACTTCCGCTTTGCCCCCTAATAGCGGACATCAAATGTAGCAAAACTGTTTTCACAACAAAAATGTCTGCTTCACCCCCCGATAGCGGACGTTATTGGGGTGTTCTGATAGAGTCCGGAAGTAGCCAACAGCGGAGGTTCCCTTTGCCAAATGAACAGTGGGCGAACTGTTGTTGAACAAACGGCATATACTTTTGTCATCCTCCAGGGTTTGCATTCCCCACCCTATATGGCATTCAAAGAAGTAACTAGGAAATGGAGTGCACAATGAGAAAGCTTACTACAATAGTTCAAAATCGGATGGACGTAACAAAATCTAGCTACGTCATTGGTCTGTTAACTCTATTCACAATTACCATCATCGCGTTAGGGAGTCCCTTGCTTTGGTTAGCCGAAGGCGGCGTTGAGGGAGCAAATATGAAGAGCTTCGGCGATGCTTTGTGGCTGTGCATAATGAGTATCACCACAATTGGTTTCGGCGATCACTATCCAGTGACAACAGAAGGTCGAATTATTACTGGCTTAATAGCGTTTGTAGGTGCCACTTTATATTGCACCTTAGTCGGTTATGTTGGCGGACTTGTTATCGCTCATACAGATAAAAGTGTTCAGAACGAGCTTTTACAAGAACAAAACGAGCGAATAGAAGAGATTGGTGCTAACAACGAACAACTCAACGAATTCATCAGAAAAACTGTTGTGGCTAACATGGAACACGATTCCAAAGCAGCTGAGATTGATGAGAAGTTGAACAGAGAAATCTTGGAGAAAGTAAACAAAATCTTAGAACCGAGCTCTGCTGGATAAGTGCGATAAAATTCCGGAAAACCGTTAAGTACCCGCTAATATCAATGAATAAACGTCAGAAGCTATCCTTATCAGCGCCCTCAAATTACGTCCGCTTCACCCCTTAAAAGCTGACGTATTCCGGTGATGATCAGAATCGCCGCTAATAGCACTAGCAGCCCTAATCGTCAGCCTCAAATTCCTTCTGCTTACCAAAAATTCACTAAAGAATAGGCCAACTCAAGTTTAAATAAGACAGTATTGCAAATACGGATGATCCGACTCCAAGACCGACAACAATTTTGCGGCCTGATAGGAAGAAGGCAGTTACACCGAAAGCGACACCGCAAAAACGTGCGAGAAGTGGGGCCTCTGCAAGGACACCACCGGGGACTATGAGAACCTTAATCATGATGCCCGCTGTAATTGCAAAGGCCACACAAGTGACCCACTCCAGGACTTCCGAATCGTCCCTTATTTTTCCAGCAGCGACGACGCCAATGAACTTCCAAAAGAATGTACCGAAAATGACGAGAACCAAAATTAACCAATGAGGTAGATCGGTCATGTCGATTGCCTCCATCGTCGAGCCATGAAATAGGCTATCGTCCCAGCAACAACGCCGCCGATAACGACCCCCCAATCCGCAGAAACAGTTTGTGCATAGGGAACGACCAAGCCACCAACAGCAATAGAAAGAAGGATAGAAGTTCTTCGGGAACTGGTTGCGAGTAACAAAATGTAAAGAGGAGTCACAAAAATAAGGATGCGCAGAATCTCAGGTGACACTGAACCAGCTAGGGTCATCCCGAGGATTAAACCAGCCGCGCCAAGGAACAGTGTCCCAATACAATAAGCAACAAAATATTGTGTTAGTAATCGTCTGTCCTCAATTTCCTGCTTCACAATTAGAAGAGCAAGATAGGCATTAACGGAATTAATTTGAGCATAAAAGAAATGGACAGGTTTTACCTTTTGACTGGTCCGGATCACGGGGATGGTGGCAATTGTTACGGGAAGCACACGCACATTCGCAATCCCTGTCGCGATCACTAAGGCAAGAATGCTAATACCGGTATTATAGAGATCAACATAGGCAATGAGCCCCGGCATGCTCCATAAACCTGCCATAATCATTAAGGCATGGAGCATAGATAGGCTGGCTTCTGATGCCAAAGTGCCGAAACCAACCATGCCTGTGAAGACCCCCCAACCTGGGCCCAATATGCATTCTTTTAAGCCTCGCCAGTAGGTCTGTTTCTCCCTCATGAAATGGAAATTAGCACAGGGCGAGGTCTTCTAAAACTCTAGCCTTCCCGAGTCCTATAAAATTAATGCGTCAAAAGCCTATGTCGAAATGTAACATTATTCCCATAAGCGATAAGTAATCCCGTCATGGCGGGATTAGTTTCTGGGAAATGTCTGCTTCGGGTCAGGAACAGCCCTTTTCATTAACCCCAAATGACTTCCGCTCTGCCTCCTAATAGCGGACATCAAATCTTAAAAATCGGATTTGGCGTTTTTGACTTCCGCTATCCGCAGAAAACCGGACGTTATTATGGCGCTCAGATAGAGTCCGGACGTAGCCAGAAGCGGACGATTAGAAAAATCTAATAATGGCTTAGTTTTCAAGTATTTGTTGCCGTAATCTAGTACATTGCGATACCTTCGGGAAAGAGCCGCCTACTGCATCATAAATGGATATCAGGACGAATCTAAGAAGGCGGAAATCCTCCAAAAGGGCGGTAAGGAAAATTCCTTGAAACCACCTTTATTCGGACAGACGGCACAAGAGATTGTCGAGTGTTCTACATCGGGCGGGAAATTCGTGGTTTGATCGTCACATTCTCTATCTGGTGGTTGAAAACAACTCAATCCGGTGGCGTCACTGGGCGACGTATCCCCCGTCGATCAAAAGATCCGCACCGGTCATGAAAGACGAATCGTCGGATACGAGAAACAGTGCG
>JABJKH010000028.1 GCA_018660465.1 Rhodospirillaceae bacterium | reverse complement strand
CTTGCGCCAGGGCAAAGATTGACGGAACCTGAGCTAACACAAATGATGGATGTGTCGCGGACTGTTATTCGCGAGGCACTTCGCCAGTTGGAAACAGAAGGGCTGATCGAACTTATTCCAAACAAAGGTCCGGTCGTACGCGAACTTTCAATCGACGAAGCGCAAGATCTATACAATATACGCGCGGTTCTTGAAGGCCACGCCACCCGCTTGTTCGTTGAAAATGCGGACCAAGCCTTGGTAAAAAAATTGGACGAGGCGCTCCAAGTCGTCGTCGCGGCTTATAAGGAAGAAAATTCCGACAAAGTTCTAGAAACCAAAAATCAATTCTATGACGTGTTGTATGAAGGGGCTGGCAGTGGAACCCTCAGCGAAATGCTGGCATCGCTTCATGCCCGTGTTTGGCGGTGGCGGGCTCTGGGGTTGAGCCATCCCAACAGGTCTGCTTCAAGGTCCAAGGAGAGCATGAAGAATCTGCGGGCGATTTTGGCTGCGATCAAGAAAGCTGATGCGTCCACAGCCGAACGCATCACCCGAGAAGAAGCCCATAAGGCGGCGGAAGAAGTAATGCGCCTGCTCGCAAGTTAATCTGCTTTTCACCACAGCGACAATGACTACACTGTGGCCCTAATTCGAATTAATTCCATCAGGAGAAGACGATGTTTTTCAAATGCGCGAACCATGCCCCGGCGGACGATCACGGCCATGCCCAAACCGTTCAGAACGGCAATAAATTTTTTACTGTTGATATTCATTGCCATATTCATGTCCATAAGGCGGATGACATGTTGGCGAGCCTACCCGATCTTTACGGTGGGTCTGTCGATAACAACCCTCTGACAGTCTCCATCAACAAAGAATTACAAAAATCCCTGCGCCCCAAGCTGACGGATCCGGCAATACGACTGGCAGACATGGACAAGCAAGGCATTGACGTTCAAGCCATCTCAACATCGCCGTTTCATTATAACTACGACAAGCCAGCTGAATTCGCGCGCGATACTTGCAATGTTGTAAATGATCGAATTGCGGAAGTCGTTGGCACCCACCCGGACCGCTTCGTCGGCCTTGGAACGCTGCCACTGCAGGACGTCGATATGTCGATTGCGGAGCTGGAACGCTGCGTGAACGACCTTGGTTTCAAGGGTGTGGAGATTTCAACCAACGTCAATGGGACCGACTTGACCCGCGCAGGCCTTGAGAAACTATTTCAGCGCATTGAAGAAATGGGCGTGATGATTTTCATTCATCCCATTGGCACATCCTTCAAGGAACGTATGGGGGATCATTACTTCCGTAACACCATCGGCCATCCTTTAGAGTCAGCACTCGCTGTTGGGCATTTGGTGTTCGACGGATACCTCGAAAAATACCCCGGCCTAAAAATCTGCATCGCCCATGGCGGCGGTTATATCCCCGCGTACTCAGGCCGTTTTGACCATCCTTATCATCTGCGCGATGATTGTCGGACAACCATCAGCAAACCACCCAGCGAGTACATCAAGAAGCTCTACTTCGATACCGTCGTGTTCACCGAACACCAGCTGCGCTACATGATCGATACCTGGGGTGCGGATAAGGTGGTAATGGGGACCGACTACCCCTACGACATGGCAGAACCCGATCCCGTTGGCCACGTCAACAGCGTCCAAGGACTGGACGATGACGGCAAAGCCAAAATCATGGGCGGCAATGCGGCAGAGCTTCTGGGACTGGATATCTCCCAGTTTTATAAGTCCAGCTGAACCAGCTTAGCTAATCGGCATCCGGCAGCGGTTCCATTCCTTCGGTTTGGAACCGTCGCCTTGCCGCATGTGCATGATGTCGTCGTCTAATTGTTCCATGGTGATTTTGACGCCTGCGCCGGGCTCCCCCTTGGGGACCACATATGCGAAATTGTGACGGTCGTATTCGCCTGTCATTACGGTGCCGCCGGGAGTCCTGATTTTTGGCCCCTCAATGTTCAGGCGGCGCCCTTCCTTCGTGCACCAGTCGCCGTCAATTTGATCTGCCCCGGCAAAGCCAGGTGTAAATAAAAGGCCAATTAGAACGGTAATAGAAATTCTATTCATTCTCAGTATCCTTTCTCCCGATCAACAACAGCGGTCATTTCGCCACCCTCCAAGAATGCTCGCAGGTTATCGACGACAAGGCCGGAGATTTGTGCGCCACGCTCCGGGTGCATGCCACCGATATGGGGCAGAACAATAATTCCTTCGGTTGCCCAGAACGCATCCTCCGGCGGCAAGGGTTCAATCCGGAAGGTATCAAGCACGGCACCCGCTATTCGTTTCGATTCCACAGCCTCAATTAAGTCCGCATCGACCACAACATCGCCGCGTGTAAAGTTAAGGTACCATGCACTTTCTTTCATCTTGGCAAAGCGGGCGGCGTTCATGAAATTCTTTGTTTCCGATGTCACCGGCAATAGCGTCAGCACGAAATCAGCTTGCGCTAAGACCGCATCGGTTTCATCAGGTGAATAAATTTTATCGACGTTTGGCACAGCTTCACCTGACTTCCGTGTGCCAATAATATTCATTTCAAAGACGCTCACCTTACGCGCGATTTCAGCACCAACCGTGCCGACGCCCAAGATGCCGAGGGTTTTCCCAGCCAATGGTTCTGGCGCACGGCGCACCCATTTATGGGCCAGATTGTTGGCTGTCGTATCAATGAACGGTCGGGTGACATAAAGCATGGCACCCATCACGCTCTCAGGCATTTGCACCCGATGGATGCCTCGCGCGCAAGTCAGAATGATATCGTCCCGTAGATCATCTCGGCTCAACCAGCTGTCCATGCCAACGGTCATGGTCTGGACCCAGCGGAGCTTGGGCATTTCTGCCAATTGCCCCGGCGGCAATCCCCACGCCAGCATGCCTTCAGCATTCGCCAGCATATGATCGCTGAGCGCGCCGTCTTTGGGCACACTTTGTATCTCGATCCGGTCGGCCAGCCCTGCTTTAGCAATGGCGTCTTCAAAAACCGGCGTATCATCCAACCGGCATACGATTAGGGGTTTGGTCATAATATCCTCATCCTTGCTGTCTCAGATCGATTATTATTGCTTGACCGCTTTCACGCAACAACGGGGTTAAATCTTCTTGTCCCCTTGACCGGAAAACGACGGCGACCCAGCGATGCCGATAGATAGAAGTAAGAGGACAAAAATCAACACGCCGCCAATCACATAAAATCCGGCTTCGATCCCCCAGACCTCCACCGCGACCCCCATGGTTGGCGGTAGAATAGTATTCATCATGCGGGTTCCCGTCATGCGAAGGCCCATGACCGCACCTTGCGCATTGGGACCTGCAGCGGTGGAAAGGATTGAATATCCAACGGGTTGCATGATGCCCTGACTAAGCCCCCGCAACACTTGAAAGACAAATAACAGGACGATAAATCCGGCAATAAGGGGTGTTAGCGCAATGAATAAAATGGCCAAGGCGGAGAACACGATTAAAATCCAATGGGGTGCCATAAAGCGCTCAAGGCGGGCGGCGGATAAGGAGCCGAAACCGCTCGATATTTCACCTATCGCGATCAAGATGCCAATCATGGTGCCGGTTAAGCCAACAGAATTTAGATGAACGATGTAAAATGAATCCTGAATGCCGGCTGTGGTACTGCGCAGTAGTGTGACGCCAACGGCCAAGGCCACCGCTGGAATTCCCAAAAGCGCAAATGACCGAATGTAATCACTCGATTTGGGAATAAAGTCGTGCCATCGTGGCGTCGGGCGTTCTTCGCCTTGGGCTAAAGTTGGCGACGGGGCGGATGCAGGGATCAGGTGCGACACTCCAAATAAGGTTAATCCCCACGCGAAAATAAACGGAAACGCCCCCCACGGCCCGGCCACATCCCAAATGATACCGGTTAGGATCGGCCCGGAAAAAGTTCCAAACCGACTGGCAAAAGTAAAATTTCCGAACCGTTGCGTGTCGCCTCGTGCCAATTGTCCGACCATTGTCTGGCCACAAATAAATCCGGTCACGGTCGAAAGGCCGATGATCATTTGCAGGCAAAATAGGGCTCCGAACCAGGGCACCACAGGATACATCAGCGCCATGAGAGACGCCGTCATGGAGACCGTCATGAGAATTCGGCGGGGACCAATTCGATCAATCAAGACACCCATATGAATGCTGAAGATCATCAGGGGGATGCTACGCGCCCCAACGATCAGTCCGATCTCCGTCGGGGATAGTCCAATCGATAAAGCCCACAGCGGGACCACAACCGCGTACATATCAGTCATACCATTGGAAAGCGCACCGGTGACATAGGCGCTCCAGAGTGCAGCGCGGGGGGCGGGGGCATTCGGTGTGGAGTCTGTATCGTTCATTATATTTTTTAAGGAATTACATCTTCTGTAAACCAGTCAGTCGGCAGATCACGTCCGCGACCATGTTCCTTCGCTTTCTGATAAAGCGCCCAACCGGCGGCGGCAAATTGAATTCCCAGGCCTTGGTAGTTCAGGAACTGAGAAATTTCGGTGTCGCTGGTTCGCCCCGGTACTTTGCCGGAGACAAGGTCGGCTAGAATCGGTGCATCCGCCAGATGCTTTAGCGTTGGGTCGTCGGCGGTTTGCTTCTTGCCGTCGCCTAATGCCATCCCCTTGGTGCGGAGTACATAGCCACTCGTAAGACCACTTGGGTCATGAATGGCAATTCGATCAGCGGCATTAATGGCGGCGGGTTCGATCTCGACATTGCGGATTGTGCTCACATGCATGCCGGGCTCCAGCCATTCTTTAAAGAACACAGTCGTCATGCTGTTGGTCGCACAGAGCACGATATCAGCATCTTTAACAGCCGACTGGGCATCGGATACCGGTCGGATTTCAATGCCGGTCTTTTCCTCCATTTCCGTACATAATTTTTCGCGCCGTTCAGGGGTCGGGCCGTATACCCGAAATTTTTCAATGTTTCGAACAGCCATCACGGCGGGGATTTGGGCTGCTGCCTGCCAACCGGCACCCAGTAATGCCACGGTCTTCGCATTTTCGCGCGCCATGTATTTGACGCCAAGCGCACTGGTGCCAGCGACTCGCATGTGCTGTACCACCCCATCTGGGAAGATTGCTAACGGCTCGCCGGTCCGCGTGCTGAATAAGAGGACTAATCCAACCCAGCGCTCTCCCGGTGCCGCAGGGATCTTGACCCGTCGTTTGATGCCGCCGGATTCTGGATAGCCCAACAGATCAGAATTAATACGAACCGCGCCAACTTCGAATGCCGGGATTACGCCTCCCATCATCTTTAAAGAATACGTCCCGCTTTCATGGGCGGTTTCCGTGACCATATCAGAACGGTGGCCCGAGACGGCGCGGGCGTCGGCCAATTCCCGGTACATTTGTTCTAATGCATCAATGCAATCCGTTATCGATAAAATTTCTTCGGCGTCTTCATTGGATATCAGCAGTGTCATTTTCGATCTCCGAGAATAGGGTTCGTCGATAAAGGGGCTTGGCGTGAAAGACTTGTCCGCTAAACTCCGTAGCGAAAAACAAGAGAGTGTACAATGGTATCCCAAAAATTAAACGTTTCTCCCCTGATGATGGACCTTAGCAAATACATTGCGGGTGTCGCAAAACGACGTGTGCCAGCGGATGTTGTGGAAAAAACCAAACATCATGTGCTCGATACAGTTGCCGCGATGATTTCCGGTTCACGCCTGAAACCCGGTGAGATGGCGATTAAATTCGCCCGCTCCCAGGGCGGTAAACGCGAAGCAACAGTGATCGGCACCAAACTGGTCACCAGTGCGATCAATGCATCCCTGGCCAATGGGATGCTGGCTCATGCAGATGAAACCGATGACTCACATCAACGGGGTCGCCTGCATCCGGGGTGCGCAACCATTCCCGCTGCCCTTGCCGTGGCGGAACGTCAGGGCAAGGACGGGGCAGCATTTCTGAAGGCGGTGACGGCCGGGTATGATCTTGGCGTACGAGTGAATTTGGCGCGCGGACCGATGGTGCTAAACGACGAGGGCCATAGCGGCCACAGCTCCGGTTCGTTGTTTGGCGCAACCGCGGCGGTGGGAACTTTGATGGATTTCAAACCTGGACATGTCCGGCATTTGTTTTCCTATGCGGTTCAGCAAGCCTCCGGAATTCCGTGTTGGACCCGTGACCCTGAACATATCGAGAAAGCATTTGATTTCGGCGGTATGTGTGCCCGCGATGCGGTGACTGCGGCAACGGTGGTCGATTTGGGTTTTACAGGTGTTGATGATGTATTCTCTGGCCCCAGAAATTTCTTCGATGTTTTCTCAGATGATCCACGACCGAAGGAACTGATCAAGGGCCTCGGTACACGTTTTGAAGTCATGGATGCACAAATAAAAAAATGGTCCGTCGGCATGCCGAACCAAGCTGTCTTGGATGCGTTGGAACTATTAATTTCGAAACATCAGCCTAAAGTTGAAGATATAAAAGCCGTCACAGTAACTTTGCCCAATCGCCGCTTTCATATTTCCGATAATGTCTTGATGCCGGACATCTGTACCCAGCATTTGGTTGCGGTCATGCTGTTGGATGGCGGGATGACGTTTGCGAGTTCCCACGATGAAGCACGAATGAAAGCACGAGACGTGTTGGCCCTGCGCAGAAAAATAAATCTGGTGCCCAGTGATGCCTTGGTGAAAGCCAAGCCGCTTCGCCAAGCCATTGTCGAAATCGAGCTAAGCTCAGGTAAAAAAATTAAGCACAGAACCCGTGCCGTTCATGGCACTCCGCAAAAGCCCATGACCCGATCGGACGTCGAATTAAAATCGCTCGACCTGATGGTGCCCATCCTTGGCAGGGCGAAATCTCAGAAATTGATCAAAACCATCTGGTCGCTGGAAAAGGTTAAGGACATGAAACAATTGAGGCCATTGCTGCAGCCTTAAAATTAAATCAAATTATCCCGCAATGCGCCGACGTTATCTAAGTCTGCAAAATTTTCAAGCTGCTGCAAAAGGCGGTCAACGTGCTCCTCAGAATAACGTGTCCCCAATTCATTTTTGAAACGGGTTACATGGTCACCCCGGGTAAAGGGACTGGAGGGGCTGCCTTTGGGCGCCGATACATATATAGAATGTTCTGCACCGTCTTTTAATTTGACCGTGATGTCTGCCGGAACTGAATCCCCCGCTGCTTGTTCGTCCATTGAGGTGTCGACTTCGCAATCAATACGGCGGGCTAGATCTCGTACTTCTTCATCTTCCACGGTGTCCAAATAATCGGTCACCGTCAGCGCCAGCCCCGCACCTGCCTCCGGCGCGCGCTTGGCAGCGACGGCCATGCTGAACGGCAGGCTCATTTGCGCCGCTTGGATATCTATGGGGTCGGCCATGGTCAACCGCCCCTTGATCACAGTCGGAACGCCAATGCGAATGTGTTCAATATCGCTGTGCCCAAAGCCGTGTTCTGCGCCTAGGGCCGCCATGCCTTCAACGGCTGCCATCACGCGGGCACTGCTGGCGTGACCCTTTACGGTGACTTCAAGCAGTCGGTAATTTTCGCCGAGCCCATCGAACAAGGGCGCGAAATCCACGGCATCCGCATAGGCCTGCGCGAACCCGGCGCTGCCTTCCAAGATGTCCGCTGGCCCGGAAAATCCTTGGCGTGCCAGCAATCCGGCACGCACTCCAGATTGTGCGGCCCACGCTGCATGAATGCGTTTGACCGTTGATCCAGATTGATAGAACTGCGCGAGACCACCCGAGAACGAAGCGGTGAGACCTAACGTTTCTGCAATCCGCCGGGGGCCGTCGTCACCCTTAAATAACAAAGCGCCGACAGCGGTGGCAGCACCAAACCCACCACAGGTTGCAGTGCTTTGAAAGCCCCGTTTGAAATGGCTCGGTTGGATCGCCAATGACGTTCGGATCATGGCTTCGTACCCGGCGACAACAGCTGCCAATACATCACGTCCTGAATGACCGAACTGTTGGCCAACCGCGACCGCTGCCGGAAATATAATACAGCCGGGATGCAGCATGGACCCCACGTGCACGTCGTCGGCATCGATGCTGCCGGAATAGGTGGTGTTCAGGAACGCCGCGCTCGCGGCATCGGTTGTTTTATCGGAAAATAAAATCCCAGCGTTCCCTTGCCCGCCATCCGCCGCAATATAATCACGCGACCAACCGCTCCATTCCATGCGTTCGCCAACCGAAGCCACCCGCAACCAATCAAGCAGTAGGTCTGCGAGGGCAACCTTCACCGGCGCCGGTAATTTGTCATAGGTTAGGCTGGCAGCAAATTCGCCAAGTGCCAAAGTTGGAGAACTAGTCGGGGAGTCGGTCATGATGTCGGTCCTAAGTCTATCGCCTTGCTGGCACTTAATGTTTGCGCGCCCGCGGTTGGACACCACATCGATTTGCCGCCCGCACCCCCGGCGACAACAACAACCAGATCATTCGGGTCATTGATGATGGGAACGGTTGATGTGTCATCTGATTTATCGACGCAGTCCGGAAAAAACGGCCCGTTTGATTTGCCGCGATTTTTCATCTTGCCCCAAGGCTGGCGCGCCATTTCGAAGACATGGCGTTTGAAATCAGCCTTGCTCCAACCGCCTGCGTGGAAGTGTGCGACATGTTCGATACCTAGAACGACTGCGGGCTCGCCTTGAGAATAAACATTGTTGCCGCCAAGTGCCGCCATTGAGCTGGCAAAAGTATCCATGATTTCCAGCGGAGCGGTACGGACATTTTCAGTCATGCTGTGGGGCGCTTCACATTGGACGACGGTGACAACGCTTTGATTTAATTCGAATCCTCGATCCACATGAAGTGGTTCCCAAGGGTTAGCGGCCTCGTGTTCGGCAATGCAATAGGTGTATTTGCCCGGATGAGAATGTTGCGCCAGATCAGCCACGGCGGGGATCGCATCGCCCAGGTTCATATGGCACAACCGAAGGGCACGCCCGATGGTCGCATTGGCACGCCAGCCCGGACCAAAGCAGCCGTTGCCATAGTTGATTTTTAATCTCTCGACGATGGGGCCGTTGACGATGATCATCGGTGCGGCCGCATGGGTGGTGGTTTGGCGATGATGCAGACCATAGCGGGGCTCCAAGGTCGCTTCCAACGCCGCCACGATGACAGGCAGATAGGTAGGCTTACATCCGGCCATCACTGCATTCACGGCAATCTTGCGGAGCGTTGCCTTGCCACCGCCGGGGGGAACCTCGCCGATTAGTTCATCGCCGTTGCGCCAGCCCATACCGGTGAGCATTGCAGCAATACGCGCATCCGTCGGGGGGATGATGGGCAGACCATCGGTCCAGCCTTTTTCATAAAAATGATCATTGATGGCATCTAACTCATCAGGCAGGCGGACCAGGTCGTCTTCGTTCATGATGCGGTTCCTAAAACTTCGCGACCACGTTTTCCGGCAGCGGGAATTCTTTGGTTTCGAATTCTCCGGTCAGTTCGATCGCTGGTGTGGTGAGCAACCGAGCCACATCGGCAGCGGCATTAATACCAATATTTCGAACCTTAGAGAGATCAGGGTCGCCAATGGGATGGGGCAGTAGATAGATCGGCAGGCCCGGATAATCGAGTTGGCGCGAGACCGCTTGCGCCAATGTGCAAAACGAACAGCTAATTAAGGTAACGGTTGGGATCCCTTGTGCTTCAAGGGCCACGGCGTCATGGACGCTCCACGGGGATGATGAGCCTCAGTGACCAACACCACTGATGGCGACATCTACATCGTCAGCCATTTCCGTGATGAAGGGAGCTCCCTTGGCCGGGAAACCTTTGCGCCAGGTGACGGCTTCGCCAATCGCGTAATTGCCGCCGAGTACTTCCGATATGCCTTCCATGACCGTGTCGCTGAATTCCTTGCCGTTGTCTAACAACCCGATACGAAGGCCTTTGAGGCTCTCGGGGCGGGGTGCCAAGTCCATCGGCGGAACATCGCGCACGTCTATCGGGACATGCACCTGAATTTCCGACATGATGTTTCTCCTATGAATTAACCTAGCCCATTATAGGGGCAGGACGTTTGCCTCTGTAAAGGCTAATCCCTGTGTCCTTTGGGCAGGAAATAGGCAACCACATTAGCCGCCATCAACAAGGCCGCGAACAGATAGAACACCGAAACCAGACCGTACTTGGTGGCAATTATACCAGCGACAAAGGGCATGACAGAGTTAAAAAGGCTCTGAACCGTAGACAATAAATTGGTGGCTGATCCGCCCAATTCATCGGGGATGATATCCATGATCCAACTGATCATAACAGGCCGAAGTGCATAGATAGAAAAGCCAATCAAGCAGACGCCGCCAACCATCGCAAATTCATTTTCGATCAGGGTAAAGCCGGCGATAAGAACCGTTGAAACGGCCAATGCCAACATCACCACGGGCCGTCTGCCGTACCGGTCCGATGCGATGCCTGCCGGGATTGCTGTGACCGAGCCGCCGACGCTGAGCGCCATTAAGGCCAGCCCCGCGTATGCCAACGGCAAGCCGCCAACATCAACCATATAAACTGGTAAGAACAGTCTTAGCCCGCCCTGTGCCGCGCTCCGAAGGCCAGCGACAACAGATAGACCGATCACCATTGGCGATTTTAACTGTGCCCAAAGTCCGATCATATAGGGCATAAACGCCATGCCCCTGGGCCCGTTCTTCTTTTCAGGCTGCGGTTCAAGCAAAACGAAAAAAACAATCACTGGCAGCACCAACAGCACCGGGGCCATATTCCACAACACCGCCTCGCGCCAACTGAATGTGATGATAAACCAGCCAGAGATCATGGCGCCGACCACGGCAGGGGCGGCGCTGTCGCCGATGCTGGCACAGAAACTGTGGATTGCCAGAACATAGCCGCGCTTCGAACTATACCGTGAAGAAAGATAGGGAATGGCCGCCGGATGCCACAAACTGCTGCCCGCCGCGATCAGGATCGCCATCGCCAGAAAGACGGTGTAACTATCGGTCATCCCGATAACTGCCATCGCAACGACCATCAACAGCAACGACAAGACCTGGAACAATTCACGCCGCCCGGTTAGATCAACCATGGGCCCAAAGCTCACATTAGCAACAGCACCCCCCATGTAATAAATCGTCCCGAACAGTCCGATATCAGTGTAGTCCAAGCTGAAATCTTCCCGCACCGCAGGCAACAGCACGAAAATTACAGACTTGACCCAGTGGGTCATACCGTGACCGACGCTGACGAGAAGTACCCGCGCCTGATCTTGGCGGGTAAAATCAGAAGCCGTAGCCTGGAGTGTGGTCATGAGTTTCCTTTACATTAATCGAGAGGAGAGTAATTCTTCTTTTCCAAATGGAAAACCCAAACTTTAGAAATTTTTGATGACCATGAAACAAACATTGATTTTAACCGGCGATATGAACTTTAAGGCCGTGACTGATCCGACAGTCCCCTTTCGGCACATGGCCCCTATTGTGCAAAAGGCCGACGTATTATTTGGCAATCTCGAATGCTGCTTTTTCGATAAACCAGGCCATAACCCAGCGGAGCGGGAAGGGTTCTACGCACCTCCTATTTCGGCGGAGGCCCTGGTAAATGCAGGCTTCGACGCCATCGGTCATGCCAACAACGTGACCTTTGGGGAAGAACCTATCCTGGCGACAATTGCCCGTTTGGATGAACTGGGGATCAAACATACCGGGGCCGGAAAGAATGCGGAAGAAGCTGCGAAACCGGCGGTGGTTGAAAAGGACGGGGCTCGTTTTGGCTTTATGCAACGCACATCCGCCTATTGGCCTAAAAATCAAGAAGCGCAAAAGACCGCAGCAGGTGTCGCCGTGCTGAAGGCACACACCGCCTATCGACCCCACCTTGATGATAAAGCACCCAATCGACCCGGCGTAGCGCCTGACGTTATCACATGGGTCGATCCGGACTATCTTTCGGCTTACCGCGATCAAATTTCTGCCTTGGCTGCGGACGTAGATGTTGCTGTCGCTTCGCATCATTGGGGCCTAAAAGAAGACGTGCTGGCGTATCAAAAAGAAATCGCCCACACCGCCATTGATTCAGGGGCCAAGATCGTCATGGGGCACGGACCGCACATGCCGTTAGGGGTCGAGATTTATAAAGACCGTCCGGTGTTTTACGGCATGGGGAATTTTTCATTTGATATTGGCCATCGCGCAAAGCATCCCGATTGGATCGGCACCTTCGCAACGGTGGAGATCGAAGACGGCGACCTTGCAGAAGTATCCCTACAACTTATTCGCCACAACCCAGACAATGAAACATACCTTCGAAATCCGGGGGATGAGCCTGAAGAGATGGATAATATCTTAAATCGCTCAAAGGTCTTGGGCACAGAATTGACCGTTGAACAAAATAGAATCTTAGTTTGGAAGAAATAAGTATTATGAGCGGAGAAACCAGAACCCTCGCAGATTTTGCGGTAGGCTTAAATTACGAAGATATTCCGGGCCCCGTGGTTGAACGCGCCAAGGATTGCCTGATCGATACCATCGGTGCTGCGGTTTTCGGCAGCACCATGCCTTGGAGCAAAATCGTTGCTGGATACGTCAAGGCCAATGGCGGCGGCGGCGCATGCACGGTTCTGGGCCCCGACGGCATTCGCGCGACCCCGCCAATGGCGGCGTTGGCAAACGGTGCTTTGGCCCATGCGTTTGAAATGGACAGCCTACGCCAGCCCTCTGCCGGTATTCATCCTGGGTCGACCTTGGGGCCTCCCGTCTTAGCGATGGCGGAAAGTATAGGGGCGTCGGGCAGAGATTTAATCACAGCGTTCATCGCTGGTAATGAAGTCATGTCGCGAATTGGCCTCGCGTCCAAGCATTCGAGCGAGAAGATGGGGTTTCACGCGCCAGGCTTGGTTGGTCCAATCGGCGGTGCTGCCGCTCTTGGGCGTTTGCTCGAATTTGATGTGGACAGGATCGTCAATGCCATGGGGGTTGCAGGATCGCTTTCGTCTGGATTGCTGGAATTTGTACGCTCCGGCACAGGCGGCATGGTCAAGCGGTTGCATATGGGGCGGGCGTCTGAAGGCGCCGTGCTTGCAGCTTCTTTGGCTAAAGAAGGATTTACCGGGCCGGTAACCGTGTTAGAAGGTGAATTCGGGTTCCTCAATGTCTATTGCCGGGATGCGGATATAACCGAACTCACGCGGGAACTGGGCACAAATTTTGATACGCTCAACATCTGCCTCAAGCGTTTTTCGGCGCACATCACCGCCCACACGCCCATTCAAGCCGTATTGGATTTAAAAGCGGAGCATAGTTTCGCTGGCGATGATGTTGCAGCGTTGACCGTTCAGGGCAGCGAGAAAATGCTGACCCATCATAATATTCCTGAACCTAAGGATGTCATGCTGGGTCAGTACAGCACGCCGTTTTGTGTGGCACTGGCCGTGCATCGCGACCCCTTGGACCCGCGTTCGTTCTCGGAAGAAAATTTGAATGATGAGGCCATTCGCGGGCTTTGCCGAAAGGTTAAAGTCGAACTCCGTGATGACGCCGCCGGCGAGACGACACCGTGGGCCAGCGTTGTTAAAATTACGTTGAACGATGGCCGCGAATTGGAAAAACGCGCCGACAGTTTCATGGGCATGCCAAGTGACCCCGTCAGCCGCGACGACATGAAAGACAAATTCACGCGACTGACATCGGACATGGGCGCGGACTGGCAAGGCCGTGTCTGGGACGGCCTGTCTGATCTCGAAAATCTTGATAACGTAAATGCGCTTGGGTTGTCTTAAAGGAGACGAATAACGATGACTTTAAAGATTGTAACCATGCCAGGGGATGGCATTGGACCGGAAATTTCTCAAGCGACAGGCGTTGTCTTGGATGCAGCGATGGAACGCTTTTCCTTAGACATTGAGCTTCAGCCTGACCACATGGGGTTTGCCTTGCTGGAGCAGGAAGGCGAAACATTTTCAGACCGCGTGCTCGAAAAAATCCGCGCTGCTGACGGCTTTATCATGGGGCCTAACGATACGATCAACTATCCGCCTAAGGAAGAAGGCGGTCGCAACCCAACAGCGGAAACACGCAAGAGCCTGGATTTGTTCGCCAACATCCGCCCGGCTGTGACGGTTCCTGGCCAAGGCTATACCCGAAAGCCAATGGACTTGGTTTTCTTTCGGGAAAACACCGAAGGATTTTATGCGGACCGCAGCATGGCGCTCGGCAGTGGTGAGCTTAAGCCAACCGAAGACTTGGCGTTATCCGTGCGCAAGATTACGCGACAGGCTTCCGAACGTATTGCCCGTGCTGCTTTCGAAGCCGCCAAGTCTCGTCGCAAAAAAGTAACCGCCGTTGCCAAAGGAAATGTCCTGAAAATTTCTGATGGGTTGTTTCTTGAGGCAGTTCAGACGGTCGCCGAAGACTATCCCGATATTGAACTGGAAATCGTTATCGTCGATGCGATGGCAGCGCTGCTGGTGCGCTCACCGGAGACTTTTGACGTTATCGTTACGACAAATATGTATGGTGATATTTTGTCTGATGAGGCTAGCGAACTTGCGGGAAGTTTAGGGCTCGCACCCAGTATCAATGCGGGCGATAACATCGCTATGGCGCAAGCGCAACATGGCTCCGCACCTGATATTGCCGGGCAAGATAAAGCCAATCCGACGTCGCTTATTCTATCGATGGCGATGCTATTGGAGTGGCTGGGACGGCGTCACAATGATGAGTTGTTGACCAAGGCTGCTCAGGCTGTCGAAGAGGCGGTGCATGATTGCTTGAACGATCCTGCAACCCGCACCGGAGATCTTGGCGGGCCGCTCGGCACGCGCGCTTTTGGTCAGGCCGTGGCTGATAAAGTAAAAGGCTGAGGATCGCCGCCAATCTGTTTGGTGAGAACACCTGCTGCGCTAAGAAGGCGCGGCAGGTTCTCATCGATGTGAGCTTTTGTGAACTTAGACGTCGGGCCTGAGATCGAAAGTACCGCTGCCAATTTTTGATTGCGCTTAAAAATAGGTGCGGCGAGGGAAGAAAATTCTGGATGCCGGTCGCCGATATTTACGATGTAAAATGAATTACGGATGTCGGTCCAAGCCTCACGCTCCGATGGATCATCGGAAAAGGCGAGCATGACTTTTCCAGTTCCGCCGGGGAGGATCGGTCGCCGATCGCCTTCTTGTAAACTAGAAACCAATGCCGCCCCCGAACCAACTTTATGGAGACAAACCCGCATGTCGCCGTCGCGAATAAACAGGCCGGCGGAATTATCGGTCTCGTTTACCAAATTTCTCATAATCGGTAAGGCGTGGTCGGAGAATTGGAAGGAGTTTTGGTAGAGATTCCCAAACTCCAAGAAGGTTGGCCCGAGTGCGTACTCACCTTTTCGTACACGCAAGACGTAGCCAAATTTTTCGAGCGACGCGATCAGCCGAATGATCGTCGCTTTATTTAAATGAGTACGCTCGGAAATTTCTTGGAGGGATAAGCGATCATTCCCTTCGCGAAAACTCTCGATGATCGAAAGCGCCTTCTCCACTGCATTCGCTCTTTCCGCTGCCATTAACGTATCCAATCCAGCTAGACAAACTAGGTATTAGTCGCCTTATCATAAAAAGTGTTGATTTTTATATTTTATATTATAAAATGTATTTTGCAATACAAAATAAAAAAATACTTGGGCTTAAGCAGATAAAACAATTGTCGCGATAATTTTGGCCTTACTCTATTCGATAGGGCTATTGGAATAGTGCGACGCGATTTGAATTAAATGGAACAGCCCTAAAGAATGCCTGCATGACGATATAATGAAGGGAAAGAACATGGAAACGTTTGATTTTGCTGAGGCCTATACATCTGCACCGGAATCGGTCGTGGTTCCCTCCGGAAGGCTGAATACACTAGATGCACTCGAAATTGTTCCATCCGGCCGCGCTGTTGGGGCCGAAATACAAGGCGTTGATTTGGCAAAGCCTGTGCCTACAGAACTTGCCGATGCCCTTCGCCAGGCCTGGGCCGACCACTTGGTCTTGCTGTTTCGCGACCAAAAGATCGACCCGGATAATTATATAGACGCTGCCAACATTTTTGGGAAAGTACAAGTCGCGGCAAACAAAGCCTATTACGAAAAAGCCAATCGGAAATCCCTCTATCATGTGATGGAACAGGATATTACAATTCTTTGCAATCTCGGCGACGACGGAAAGCCGGTGGAGAGTAATGACAGCTTGGGTAGCCTAGAAGTAATCTGGCATTCCGATAATTCCTATATCGAGCAACCTCCCGCCGGCAGCACGCTCTACTCTATAGTCATTCCTACCGACAACAGCGGCCAAACCTCGTTCAATAACCAATACCTTGCTTATGATGAACTCCCCGCAGACCTATTGGCGGCCATCGAAGGCAAACAATCAAAGCACGACGCGACGCGCAATTCGGCGAATGTCCTCAGACCTGGTGTAACGGAACCGACCTGTCCTGAAGAGGTGCCCGGCCCGTTTCATCCCATGGTTCGTGTGCATCCGGTTACTGGCAAAAAAGCACTTTATCTCGGTCGTCGCCGCACCTGGCCTTCGCAGTACATTGAAGGCATTCCGAATGACAGTGAAGAAATTTTGGACAGACTTTGGGCACATGCGACGCAACCCAAATACAGCTGGACGCACGAATGGCAAGTTGGCGATTTTTTGGTGTGGGACAATCGCAGCGCCATGCATCGCCGTGAAGTCGTTAACTCAACAATGCCGCGGGTCATGTGGCGGAGCCAATTCGCCGGTGAGAAAGTAATCTCGGGCTAAAAGTCAAAAAGTTAGGAGCAAGGAAAATGGTCGAAGTCATTCCCACAAACGCCACCCTCGGAGCGGACATTGTTGGTTTCGATATCAACAACACCACAGATGAAGACTTTTCGACCATTCGTGAAGCGTGGATGAAATATCTCGTTCTGCGAATTCGGGGGCAGGAATTTGATGATGATGCTCACCTTGCATTTGGTCGTGGCTTTGGTGATTTGGAATTATCGCCTCGCGCACTACTGACCAACGACCCTTGGTATCCGGAATACCCAGAGCTTAGTCGCATCACCAATATCGTTGATGAGAATGGTAAGGCGACGGGAACGCTCGGCAGCGGTGAAGCGTACTGGCACTCTGACATGAATTATCTGGAAGAACCGCCCATGGGCAGCATGCTCCACGGTCTTAAAATTCCAAGTGCCGGGGGCGAGACCGGATTTTGCAATATGTATAAGGCGTTGGAGACATTGCCGGCAGAACTACGCGGCGCGATTGACGGCAAAACATTAAAGCACGAAAAAGTTCACAGCAGCGATGGTACAGTCCGGGCTGGGCTTAAGGACCCCGGTACCGACGATGTCAGAAAAATTCCAGGTCCCATCCACCCGATGATCATGACCCATCCGGAAACCGGGCGCGACGTGCTTTATCTGGGGCGTCGTATCAACGGCTACATCATGGGCATGCCGGTCGACGAAAGTAATGATATTTTGGACCAAGTCTGGGACCACGCGACCCAAGATGAATTTAGCTGGGAACAAAGTTGGCAGCTTGGGGACATGATCATGTGGGACAACCGCAGCGTCATGCACCGCCGTAACAGTTTTGGTGTTGATGACCCGAGATTAATGCACCGGATTGTTATCGAAGGAACTCAACCCTACTACGCACCAGAATTAGCTGCCTAAACTGGTTTATCGCCCTTAAGAATGATGCGGTGCATCAGCCTGTGCTCGGTATAATCAAACAGCGCATAATGAAGGCTCAGACGGTTGTCCCAAACGGCCAGGTCATTGGTGCGCCATTTATGGCGATACTGGAATTCCGGCGTTTTCACATGTTCGAAGAGATAAGCCAAGAGATGATCACTTTCCCGCCGGTCGAGGTCTTTGATCAGGCTGGTCATAGACTCATTAACAAACAGGCCCTTTTTTCCGGTGACCGGGTGGGTGCGTACAACAGGATGCAAAACCGGTCGATAGGTTGATCTTTTGTCCCGGTCATATACGAAGGAATCATCTTCCCAGAGTTCAGGCCTGACATGTTCGTCATAGTTTTTGTAGGCATCATTATAGGCCCACAGCCCATCGACATGCACTTTCATCCTATCGGATAAGGCTTCATAGGCGGCGACCGAGTTGACCCAAATCGTATCTCCCCCTTCGGGTGGGATATGACGTGCATAGAGAGCTGTCCCCATGGACGGCATTTCCCGACCGGCAAAATCTACGTGCCACAAATCACGCGTGACGTGCGGTGGATTGTCGGCATCAGATTGTAGGATATCAATCTCGGGATAGTTCTCGTCTTTCTCGAATCCAGAAACGGCTGACGGTTGAATTTCTCCAAACCGTCGGGTGAAGTTTATATGCTGAGTTTCGGTGAGGTCCTGGTCGCGAAAGACGATCACCGTTCGGTCGAGCAGGGCGCGGTGAATTTCATCAAACTGCTGATTGGTAAGTTCCTTAGCAAGATCAATGTCATTAATGATCGCACCACAAGCGGGTACCATTTCTTCAACTGAGATAGATTCATAAGACATCACATTCTCCTCACTAATTTTCCGCAGCAGCTATGCTAATTAGACCCTAGTGTAGGTACTAAATCTTCGGAGATCAAATTCCGCTCAGATTGATCTCAGCCCGTTACCTTGCGAAGAAAATGTCTGCGGTTGGAGGTGTAAGGCCGAACTTCTTCAGGCCAGCGTCCCTCTTCCACAGCTGCGGCCCAGGCATCGCTCACCAATACGTCAGGGCTTTCAATTTCATAGATCGCCGAATGCTTCGGCTCCCCCTCGTTCGCAACTGTTTTCAACTCACCCCCAATGCTCACGACTAAGGGCTCTAACTCCATCCGCGTGACTGCGGTAACTCCTGGGACTTTGAGCAGCATCGGTACATGTTCTTGGTCATAGACTTCATTGAAAAGGGCTTCCTTTTCAGGCGTGACATCCATGTTCACAATAAAAAGATATTTAGATTGGATCGGCATTATGGTCCCTCATCGGCTGGGTGGCGCAGATTCCGAAGTGGAAACTGTTTGCCTGGGTGTTTGGCAAGGGCTTCTTCATCTAAATCAATGCCCAGGCCTGGCGCGGTTGGCAGATCAATATAGCCATCTTTTACTTCCAGCATATTTGGGCAGACCTCTTTGCCAAGTTCCACAAATGGCAGGAAGTATTCCGTAATTATAAAGTTCGGCATGACGGCAGAGGCATGGACTGTGGCCGCCAGCGCCAAGGTGGTGGAATTATAATTATGCGGCGACACGGCGACAAAAAATGGCTCCGCCATGGCAGCAATTTCTTTTAGTTCCAAAATTCCGCCACAACTCGCGACATCAGGATTAATGATATCGGCTGCGTTATGCTGAAGGATCGGGCGGAATCCAGTCTTGGCATAAATCGCTTCACCGGTGACGACAGGTAAGCGAATAGACGCCTTGATATCGGCCAAGGCTTCGACGTTTTCCCACATGCAGGGTTCTTCGTAATAATAGGGTTCAAACTCTTCGTAGAGGTCGGCGAGGCGAATTGCGTGCATGGGGGACAAGCGCCGATGCAAGTCCAATAGAATATCGATGTCTGGTCCAACCGCTTCACGCACGGCGCGCAACACTTCGACGGATTTACGTTCCTCGGCACGGGAAAGATAGTTCCGCCACGGCCCACTCACCGGGTCCATCTTGATTGCAGTGAAGCCCATTTCAATGCATTTTTCTGCCGCGCGCGCATAGTCGGCGGGTTCGGTCATTTTATAATACCAGCCATTTGCATAGACGCGGATTTTCTTGCGTACCGGCCCGCCAAGTAAATTATAGACCGGCTGGTTCGTGGCCTTGCCGACGATGTCCCACATTGCGGTTTCGATGCCCGAAAGTGCCGAAAAGAATTCGACGGAACCCCGGCGTGCCGCGTAATCATCAAACGCCATTTGCGTGAAGTGTTTGATCTGGAACGGATCGCGCCCAATCAAGTAACGGCCTAATTGCTCAACATGTGCGACGACAGACGGATCGCGGTCGTACTGGCTATAGGCCTCCCCCCAACCGTATAGGCCTTCATCGGTTTCAACCTTTACGAATATCCAGTTCTTCCGCCATCCAGGGTGGACCGTAATGCATTTAACCGAGGTAACCTTCATCGTAGAATTTCTCCTTATTCTGGGTCTTTAATTTGGGAGTCGTTCAAGGAGTCCCAGTTGGGGGTAAGGCCAAGTCCCGGCGCATCAGGGATATGAACTTTATTGTCAATCGGGCGCGGCGGATCGATGAAGAGCCGCTCGCCGGTTTCCTGCATGCCGAGATGATATTCCACCCAATAGCCGTTCATCATGCCGGCAATGACGTGCATGTTATGCAACGGCCAGCCGCCACCGTTGGTCACCATCACATTGAAAGTCTGGGCCATATGGGCGACCTTCTGGCTTTCCGTATAGCCGCCGTTGTAGCAGACGTTTGGCTGAATAAAGTCCACCGCATGACGTTCAACCAATTCGCGGAAACGCCAACGATGGCCCTCCATCTGACCTGCCGCCAGCGGGATGCACGTTGAATTCCGCAAATCAGCCATGGCGCGAATGTCGTTGGCATACATGGGTTCTTCGAACCAGGTGATGTTGCAATCCTCAATCGCCCGGCACAGTAATTTTGCTTCGACCGGTGCGAATTTATAGTTGGCGTCGATCATCAGGTCCACGTCTTCGCCGATGGCGTCGCGCACGGCTTTGACCCGCCATGCATCTTCGCGCCAGCCCTTTTCATGGACGCCGACAACCATCTTCAATCGGGTCACACCCTTGGCAGTTTGAATTTTCGCGGCTTCGACAATTTGCTCCCGGTCGTACTGATGAAATCCGAAAGTGACATAGGCGGCCGCCCAATCACGATGGCCGCCTAATAGCTGTGCCACCGTGCGACCGGTGTGCTTGCCGTGAATGTCCCAGCACGCAATGTCGATGGCTGATAAGGCTGCGGATACCACACCCGTCATGGAGCGCTGGTTATGCGCCCACCAAACCTTTTCATGGATGGCCTCGGTATCGCGGGGGTCCATGTCCATGACGGTTTCACCAACATGGCGTTCAATTGCCGGAACCACACCGTGGGGTAAATATTGTCCGCCGGTTATGCCGTGACCCACTAACCCATTGTCCGTTTCCACTTCGCAAAAAACGACTTGGCGACGAATGGTTGGTCTTTCAAATAAAGGGACGGGAACAATTAAATCATGAAACGTGGCTTTAACGCTTTTAATCTTCATAGCTCAGACCTCTCTGGAATTAGAAATGGTAGTTCTTTGGTGTGTTTCTTGCGGAATGCATTAATGCTGTCTTGATGTTCTTGGGTGCGGGCGATGTCGTCCAGACCGTTCAGCAGACAATATTTCGGGTTTTCTGGAATTTCAAATTCGTGTGCCACGCCATCCGGGCCGGTGACTGTTTGTGCTTCAAGATCAATCGAAATTTCTGCGCCAATATTTTCGTGCAGCTGTAATCGAAGCGTTTGAACAGTTTCTTGCGGCAGCTTCGCCGGCAGCACCCCATTCTTCATGCAATTGGAATAGTGGATGTCGCCAAAGCTTGAGGCGATGACGGAACGAATGCCAAAAGCTTTCAGGGAATAGACGGCAGATTCTCGGGATGATCCACCACCCCAGTTTCGATCCGCGACGATAATGCCTGCTTTTCGGTACGGTTCTTTGTTTAAAATAAACTCAGGCTTCTCTGATCCGTCTGGGTTAAACCGACGGTCGTGCATCAGAATTTTCCAATAGTCTTCATCCCCAACAGGCACTTTATTAAATCTGGTCGGGCACAATTGATTGGTATCGACATTCGCTTCATCGATGGGTACGGCAATGGCGGTGAAGGTGGTGAACGGTTCCATTTTTCTCCTCCTATCCCAACTTCCGAACATCGGTAATTTTACCGGTGATCGCTGCTGCAGCTGCCATGGCGGGGCTTAGCAAATGGGTGCGCGAGCCCAAACCTTGGCGGCCCTTGAAATTCCGGTTGGAGGTTGAGGCACAGCGCTGACCCGGCTGTAAAATTTCGCCGTTGATCGCGGTGCAAAGTGAACATCCCGCATCCCGCCATTGAAAGCCGGCATCTTCAAAAATTTTATCCAGCCCTTCTGCTTCAGCGGCCTTCTTGATGGGGGTGGAACCGGGGACGACCCAGGCCGTAACTTGTGCCTTGCCTTTCTTAGCCACCTCAGCCGCAGCACGAAGATCATCCAGGCGGCTGTTGGTGCACGATCCGATAAACACGTGATCGACGGGGATGCCATCAATCGGAGTGCCAGGCGCTAACCCGACATAGTCGAGGGCGGCCTCAAGTTCTTGTTTCTTCTCAGGCGTTTCGGCGTCATCAGGCGAGGGGACGCGGTCGGTAATAGGGGCACCATGCTCCGGGTTGGTGCCCCAAGTGACCATGGGGGCGATGTCTTCCGCGTTCAGATGAACCTCGCGATCAAACGTCGCGCCTTTATCACTAGGCAGAGTCTTCCAGAACTTTAGCGCAGCATCCCAGTCTGGGCCTTTCGGCACGTAAGTCCGTCCTTCCAAATACTCATAAACTTTATCATCAGGCGCAACGGAGCCCGCGCGACCGCCGCCTTCGATGGACATGTTGCAGACGGTCATTCGCTCTTCAACGCTCAGTGCCCGAATGGTCGAGCCCGCGTATTCAATCGCATGGCCCGTGGCCCCGCCGTGACCAATCTTTGCGATAATGGCGAGGATGATATCCTTAGCCCCAACGCCAAAAGGTAGAGTGCCATCGACAGTGATCTGAAGAGTCTTGGGGCGACGTTGCCAAATGGTTTGCGTCGCCATGACGTGGGTGATCTCAGATGCCCCAGCACCCCAGGAAACATTCCCAAGCGCGCCGTGGGTGGCGGTGTGGGAGTCTGCCCCCAGGAGGATAATGCCTGGAAGTGAAATCCCTTGTTCCGGCCCGGCGACGTGGAGAATTCCCTGATTAGGACTGTCCCAGCCAAACAGCGTTATGCCGTGTTCATTGGTGTTTGCTGCCAGCAGCTCGATCATGCCGCGAATTTTGGGATCGGGGACCCCGGCGATGCCCTTGTCCCGGTTTATGGTTGGGACATAGTGATCCGAGAAGGCAAATATCTTACCCGGCTCGGCCACCGTATTGCCGTTTCGCTTCATTTGATCAAAGCAATGTCGCGATCCTTCGTGGATGAGACAGCGGTCGACATAAAGCAATGTCTCCTCGCCTTGCTGGGTGATCGTGTGCTGATCCCAAATTTTGTCGAACATTGTCTTGGGCTGGCTCATCTTCACAATCCTGATCTAAGGCATTAATAAGGGGCTAAGGTCGCGAACGTTGGCGACGTCTTCGATGTTCCAAACCCGATCAATTAAATCCTGAGCTTTGGTTTCACCCAAGGGACCCGCAAACAATTCGAACGCCTTGTCTCCGACTTCTTGTTTGGTCATTGGGTTATCTGGTGTCCCTCGTACCGCCATAGTGCGGTGGGTCAGGTCGCGACCATCAGTGGTTTTAATCTCAATGATCGGTTGGCGTCGCGGCAGGCTTGGGTCCGGTGTCAGTTTTACCTTGGCCTTTTGAGCCAGGATATCAGGGTCATTCATGCGGTCATTGTCGTGGGCCGTCTCAAACGTCACTGTTTTATCCATCACCATAACAGCCGTCATGTGTTGGCAGTTGATGTCGGCGATATGGCGGCTGTCAACGACGTGGGATTCATTGTCCGACATGCGGACGATGATCTCTGCAATGTCATCCGGCGCCAAGTCGTTTTCCAGGATCAACGCTTGGGTTGAATCCAGCACCGCTTGAATTGGTGATCCGACCGTCCATTTTTTGATGTTTGTCAGGGTGATCTCATAGCGTTTACCGAGTTCATGCAGAAGTAATTCAGGCTGCGCATCATCCGGTGCGAAGGCGAAGAAGAAATTACGCGGGCCAGAGAACACATCTTCCAATCCCGTCCAGCCCGCCTGCACCATGGTTGCGGATGCCACGCCGTTCCGGGCCGCCATGCCGCCAAAATCGAAGGCCTTTTCGATGTGGTCTTCATCCCGCTGCCAGCAATTTACGCCGGAGGCTTGTTGCGCCGTATAGGATATCATCCACCGGGTTTGATCTTCGCTCAGGTTAGCGAGGGCGCTCGCCGCTGCTGCTGACCCAAACAATGGCGCGAAGGTATGGGTGCTGTGCCCTGCTGCGTAAAATCGATTGGCGTTAAGTGATGGTGTCAACCGACCACCGATGTCATAGCCCAACACCACTGCTTTCAACATATCAAGGCCGGATCGTTTTTCTTTTTCGGCCATGGCCAAGGCGGCAGGCACGACCGCACAGCCTAAGTGACTGCGCGATGTGAAGTGGGAATCATCGGTTTCGTCCGCATGCGCCGACATGCCGTTGGCGAGGGCTGCGTTGACTGCGTTGGTGACGACGTCACTACCGGCAACTGTTGCCTCCGGCGTGCCGCCTTGGAGGCGTGCGTACTTCACCGCTAATTCACCCGGCACCATATGTGCACCCGATACCATGGAAGCTAGCGTATCCAATAGATGGTGCTTGGCTTTTTCCGCGACCGCATCGGGGAGGTCTTGGGCCAGAGCGTTCGAAATATACTGGCTCAGCCCCCGCATTACCGGGCTGATTTCGGGCGTATCGTCGGCCATAAGATGATCTTCCCCAGAAGTCGTTAAGTTTCTTATTTATACAATACAATTAGTCCATCGACCGCGACAATACCTTCGCCTTCGGGCTTGACGATTAAGGGGTTAATCTCTGCTTCTGAGACTTCCGGTGCTGCGGCCAATGCCGAAATCTTAACAAGGGCGCTTGCAAGGGCGTCCAAGTCTCCCTTCGGCATGCCTCTGTATCCTCGAAGGGGTGCCAGACCTTTGACTTCTTCAATCATCTCCATTGCCGATTTTTCGTCCACCGGGGCCAAGCGCACGCTGGCGTCCTTATAGATTTCCGCGAGGGTGCCGCCGAGTGCCAGGGTCACGATGGGGCCGGTTTCTCCCGCTTGGCGATATCCGATGAGGACCTCGCCTAAGCCTTGTTCCATGCGCTGAACCAAGATGCCCTTAAGATTGGCCTGGGGGTGGGAGGCAGCAAGGCGCGTGCGAAGGGTTTTTGACGCTTTTTCCAGTTCCGCATCGTTTTGAATGTTCAAGATCACGCCGCCTGCCTCGGTCTTGTGAGCGATATCGGGCGAGACGGCCTTTGCGACAACCGGATAGCCGACTTTGGAAACCGGGTTGTCTTCGTCTAAAAGGTGACTGACGGCACGTCCAATACCGAGAGCTTCAAAAATTTCGCCAGAGAGCATTTCATCGAGAATAGGACCCTTGGCCGCTGCCAATTGTTCGATCACAGCACCTGGTAAAACATTTGTCGGGATTGGCGACGGCGGAGTCCAATCCAGGAAACAACTCACCGCGTCGGCACAGGCCTCCGGCGTGCGGAAGGCGGCGATCCCCGCATCTGCCAACAGAGCCAAAGATTGATCCGCCTGCGGAACCAAAAATACAGCGACGGGTTTTTTGCTGCCGGACGCAGCGGCGACAATTGGTTCGACCGCTGCATGAGCGTGAAATTGCGCAGATGATCCCACTACCGCAACCACCGCGTCGCAGTCAGGTGTATCCAGAAGTTCTTGGAGGGCGGGCTGATATACCTCTTTTCGAGTCCCCGCCATGGTGACGTCGACAATTGTTTCGTCTCCAAAATTAATTCCGAAGGGTTTTAATTTTTCGCGCAACGGGGCAGGGGCTGAGATCAACTCAATCCCCTTGGCACCTAGTTGATCGACCACGGTCGCTGCCCCGCCACCCGTCGTCGTCAGGACCCCGACACGTTTCCCAGTCATTGGCTTTCGACCCATGACGAGTGCCGGTAGTTCGAAAAGAGTTTCCAACATGCCGACCCGAAGGACGCCATGCTGTCGGAAAAAGGCGTCTGCTGCTCGGTCATCCCCTGCCAAGGCCCCGGAATGACTAAGCGCCAGTTCCCGGCCGGCTTCAGACCGGCCCAACTTATACGCAATCACCGGCTTGCCCGTTTCATACGCGCGGCGCGCCATGGCGGCGAGGGACACGGGATCGCGGATGGTTTCCAGAAATAACAAGATCGCGCCGGTGTTGGGATCATCGACCAACATATCCCCGACCTCTCCCACAGTCAGGTCGGCTTCATTACCGATGGACACGAGTCTCGAAAACTTTTGTCCCCGTGCCGTGCCGCGCGAGATAAGGGTGCCTAAGATGGTGCCGCTTTGAGAGACAACGCCCAACGAGCCTGGCTTAATTTCCGGCACTTCCAAGGCTGCGTTGACGGTGATTGCCGCCCCCGCCCCAACATCAATTGCGCCCATGCTATTGGGGCCAATGATGCGCAAGCCGCCGTCCCTGGCCATTTTAACCATGTCCTCTTGGATCCGGCGGCCGCCTTCACCCGTTTCAGCAAAACCATCGCTGTAGATCGCGGCGGTCTTAACCCCCGCTTTCACGCAATCTTCGATGACGCCCGGCACAAACTTGGCGGGCACCATGATAAAGGCGTGATCGATGGGACCCGGGGCCGAGGCAATATCGGGGTAAGCCGCTTCGCCTAGCACCTCGTCCCGGCTTGGGTTGATGGGGACGATGCGGCCTTTAAAGCCGTGTTTCTTTAGAAAGCGTTGTGGGCGGGCGGTGTTTTTCTTTTCATCCCCAGAGGCCCCGACCAAAGCGACGGCGCGGGGATTGAATAAGGCATCAGCAATTTCGGAGTTCGACATGGTGGGTTATTTTGTCTCCGGTCTCGGCGGGCGTTGGGAAAACCGGCGCTCAAACACAGATTCCGCGATCCTGTTCTTCATCATCTCCAACGATCCACCGGCGATCATCCAGCCGCGCGTCCGGCGGACACAGTATTCGATCAGGCAATCCTCGCTGAACCCGGCCCCGCCCATGATCTGCATGGCTTCATTGGCAACTTCGAAACCAGCGGTATTGCAGTATAACTTCGCGATGGAGGTTTCTTCGGCAGACGGAAATCCCCCGTCTGAATTACAGGCGGCCCGATAAAGCAGTAATTCAGCCGCATCCAGCTTGACCTTCATTTCAGCGAACTTCCATTGCAGGCCTTGGAATTCATTAAGCGTACGGCCGAATTGTTCACGGGTTGCCGCGTAATCTCTGGCTATTTCGAATGCGTAACGACCTAATGCCAGAGACCGCGCCGTATTGCCGATGCGTTCGACATTGAAGCCCGCGATTTGTTTCTTGAACCCCCCTTCTCCCAGCAAAACATTTTCGGGTCCGACATAGGCATCGTCAAAATAAAGCTGCACCCATTCCTCACCAGACATGAATTTCACCGGGTTTCCGGTCTTAAAGCCGTCTTGGCCACGCTCTATTAAGACAGAGCCAATGCCGCCGACCCCAGGGCCATAGCGGACGTAGGCCAGAAACACATCGGCGAACTGGCCGTGGGTGGTGAAGATTTTTGAGCCATTAATGCGAAAGCCGTCACCGTCCGGGGTTGCTGTGGTCTTGAGGTCGGTCGCCGCCGAACCTGCCTCAGGTTCAGTCATGGCGACGGCAATGAGCTTTTCACCCTTCAGCATGGGTCCCAGCAGCCGTTCTTTTTGCTCGGAAGAGGCGTATTCTGCCAGGACTCGAATGGCGCCAAAGTTTCCTGCTTGAACCACATCGGCGCTTCGGGGGCAGAATTTGGCGATGGCTTCGATCGCCAACACCGCGTCCATCAGGCTACCACCTTGGCCGCCGTCGGCCTCGTTGATGGTGATGCCAAGCAGCCCTTGCTCAGCCATTAATTTGGCGACCTCCCAGGGATAGGTGTCTTCATGGGCACGTGCAACGGCACCGTCGGCTAAATGATGCTGGGCGAATCCCTCCACTGAATCTTTAAACAGCTTCTGGTCTTCGTTTAGGTTGAAATCCATAGTGGGTCCTAAGTTCTTACGAGGCGAGGCTTACCGGTCTCCGCCGAAATCACAATTGATTCTAGAATTTCAACATTGTGCAAAATTTCTTGGCGGGTGAAGCGGTAGTCGGATTTACCGGCCACCGCATCAGCCCAGGCATGGAAGTTCTGCGTCACCGTGTCGGTCGGGGAATAGGTGCGGGTGTGGATTTCTTCATCCATACCGCGCCACGTCAGCACGGCGGGATCAGGCTTATCGACGTTTGAAACTTCTCGAATTTCGCTCCAGCCGCGATCCCCAAAGACCGTCATGCGCTGATAAAACGGCGTCGTGCCAATGGTGCAGAAGGACCCCGTGACACCTGATTCGTAGGTAATTGCGATGGAAACAATATCGTTGCCGGGGTAATCAGGAGACCGATCAGCAGCAACGGCGTAAATTTCTCGTGCGGGTCCAGCAAGGCTTTGCATGAAATCTGTGTGGTGCACGCCTAAGGCGGTCATGGTGCCGGCGGGGGCCTGTTTCGGGTCATGCCGCCAACCCTTTAATTCGACACCCGCAAATAAATTGTACGATGCATTGAATTCCATATGAAGCAGGGTGCCCAATTCACCATCGTCCAGCATCCGTTTGGTTTCTTCCATGGCCCCTTCGTAGCGGCGTTCGTAGCCAATGCCGAGTTTCAGGCCTTTTTCATCGCAGGCCGCCAGCATCCGCTCGGCCCCTGCCGCCGATAGGGTCAGGGGCTTTTCACAGAATATTTGTTTGCCAGCCGCAGCCGCAGCCAACACTTGGGCTTCGTGGAGACCATTCGGCGTGGTCAGAATAACCGCCTCGATCTCTGGGTTCTCCAGGACTTCTTCATAACTTCCCATCAGGGGAACATCTTGCTCAGCCATAAAGTCCCGCACAAGGTCTGGCGCGACATCAACCCCGGCTACGACTTGAATGCGGTCACTATTTGCCAGACGCTTGATTACTTCTGTGCCCCACCATCCGAGGCCGATCACCGCTGTTCGTAGCATTAGCTTCCTCCGGTTCTGGCAACTAGATCTTGTTCGGTGACGTCGCCTTTATAGGTGTATTCGGTTTCTGCAACAGTGCCAGCCCCGATATAGACGCCAACAACTTCAATAGGGTCGGTGTCGCTCAGATTGTGGAGCCAGTGTTCAACGCCTTTGGGGATGTAGTGAAATTGTCCTCCCCTGACTTCAACCCGATCATCGCCAGCCCCTGCTAACCCGTGGCCGCTGATCACATAATAAATTTCGTCGCAGGCTTCGTGGGTGTGCTTCTTGTGGACCGCCCCTGGCAAAAACCGCGCCCGAAACAGCGTGCTCGAACAGCCGTTATGCGCCCCGAATGGCAAACGAAAGTCACTGATCAGCCAGCCATCGCCTTTGGCCATGTTCTCAGGTGTTACATCGTCAACATGAACGAGAATACTTTGATCGTCTTCAGATGCCTGCCCTTCGAGAAGTTCATGTTCTGACTGATCAAAGTCCGCCGCCCCGATTAAAAAACTAACCGCTGTCGTCGTTTCTTCGTCTGAGGGGTTTGCATACGAATGTGCTGTCCCTTTTGGAATTGCGCGACAATGCCCTGCACCCACGGTGTCATTCCCGTCGGTGCCACCGCCGCTGAGGTAATAGACGATCTCCTCACAGCCCCGATTAATATAAGGGGCGAAGCCGCCGCCAGGACTTGCTGTCCAATGAATGGCTGCCGTAGGGCTGTCATTGTGCCCACCAATAGCAACACGGACCTCGGCCCCAATGCCGGGGCGCGGATCGGCGGGTGGTGTGTCTTTAATATCCACGAGCGGGTAGCGATGCGTCATCTTCAAATGTCTCTTTTTATTTGTTGGGAGATTGAGATTAATCTTTGCGCCGAAAGTTTCCAGTCTTTAAGAAGGATTAAGTAGAAAAAGGGGAGCAGCATGAAAAGTTTAACGTCCATGGCCGGAGCCGTTGGTGCCTTGCTAAAGGAACGAGGCGACACGGTTGCCGTGTCTGAATCATCAACCGGGGGGCTGGTATCGGCATCCTTATTGGCTGTGCCCGGCGCGTCAGCTTATTTTGTTGGCGGGGGTGCTGTCTATACCGTCACGGCACGGGCAGGTTTATTGGGAATTAATATGGATGACCATCCCGGTATGCGGGCCAGCACAGAGCCCTATGCGCTTTTGGCTGCAAAATCTATTAGGGATCGCTTAGGGACAGTCTGGGGCTTGTCCGAAACTGGCGCCGCCGGGCCGACCGGCAACCGATACGGCGATGATGCAGGCCATACTTGCATTGCGGTCGTCGGGCCGGTCGAGTTCTCAACAACCCTGGAAACCGGCAAGGCTGAGCGTGAAGAAAATATGTGGGCATTTGCCGAGGAGACACTTCGGGTATTCGAAGAAGTCTTGCGCGGCGCTTAGTTTAACCCTTTCTCGTTCAGAGCTTTGACCTGGAACCCGGCGATCTTGCGGTACTTATCGGTGATGGTATCAATTTCGTCTTGTGTGATCAGGTCTTCCATCTTGTCGTCTGGGCCTTTAATTCGGTCCGCCACGATATCCAGATAATTTTCTGAATCGTAGTTCCTGTTGCTTTCAACGACCTTAGCTGTGGGGCCGAGGCGAAGTTGTTCGTATTCCCTCAAAGCAGCGACCATATCCTTACTGCTCCCCACACAATCCGCTAAAGCGCGGGCATCCAAAATAGCTTGAGATGTGCCATTAGCACCAATCGGCAGCATCGCATGGGCGGCATCGCCCATCAGGGTCACGCGGCCGAATGACCATTGATTTACCGGATCGCGGTCGATCATCGGATATTCATAGACGGTTTCTGTTTCGCTGAATAACTGCGGCAGGTCAATAAAATCGAATTTGAAATCGCGGTAGTTCTCAATAAATTCGAGGCTACCTTTGCGGTTCCAGTCGTTGGGGTTGAGCGGGCGAGAGTTGCCATCGCGGACCTCTGCCACCCAATTAACCAGGGATTTTCCTTTGCGTCGGGAAGGCTCCGACATGGGATAGACCACGGCCTTAACATTATGGTCACCGGCCACAAACATGGTCTTGCCGTCCAAGTAGGGTTCGCGCTCCATCGCACCGCGCCACATCATTAAGCCTTCGTAGCGGGGGGGGCCATCATTCGGATAAAATAATTTGCGAACGGCGGAATGAACGCCGTCCGCGCCAATCAAGATGTCACCCCGATCTTCAGCAGTAGGTGACTTGCTTTCAGGGTCAACAAAATATGCCGTGACGCCCTCATCGTCTTCTTCATACCGCTCAAAGTGACAATTGACGTGGACCTTGTCTGCGCCCGCGCGAGCTTTGAAGGCATCCAGTAATAGAAACTGCAAATGGCCGCGGTGGATGGAATACGACGGGAATTTGAAACCAGCGTGTTCACCCCTGGGGTCGGAATAAATAAGGTCGCCGTATTTGCTCCGGTATTCCAACGCACGGGTCTGAATGCCGGTATTGGCAAGTTCATCGGTCAAGCCCAGGACCATCAATTCCCGGGTGCCGTGGGGTAATAAGTTAATACCGACGCCAAGAGGTTCGATCTTTGGGGTCGATTCATAAACTTCGACGTCCCAACCAATTTTATGCAGAAAAAGGGCAGCAGTCAGGCCTCCTGGTCCGGCACCCGCGATAATGGCTTTCATGAAATGAATTCTCCTTCGTGTCCAGGTTCCGAAGGTCGGGGAAAATTGAAGAAATTGCAAGCGGTGATGGTTGCTATAAAGTGCATTCGAGTAGCCAACAAAAAGAAGTCAACATGCTAGAACTTTATAATTTCCCACAATCAACCTGCAGCCTAAAAGTCCGAATTTGTTTGGCTGAAAAAGAATTAAACTGGGTGGATCATCGTTTGATCTCCGCCGACCACGATCATCTGAAACCGGATTATTTAAAGCTTAATCCGAATGGGGTCGTGCCGACGTTGATCCATGACGGGGTGCCTGTCATCGAATCGTCGGTCATCCTGCAATATCTTGATGAGGCATTTCCGGATATCTCCTTGATGCCACAGGACCTAAAAGAAAAAGCCCGCCTGCGCGCATGGCTGGCGTATTTCGATTTAGTGGCAACCCCTGCAGTGCGCTATCCGTCGTTCAATCAAGGCGGACTGCTGCGCAAGTTCCAAAACATGTCAGAACAAGAATTCAACGATTTGGTTGATCGCCGCCCGCTTAAGGCGGACTTGTACAAAAAATTGGGCCAGGATGGTTTCAGCGCCGAAGACATCGACAAGGCCATCCGCGACATCCGCAAGACTGTATTACGTATGGAAGAAGCCCTGACCAACGCCGGCCCGTGGTTGATGGGGGAACGGTACTCCATCGCTGATATTTGCGTAGCCCCCCTGATTGACCGAATGGAAGACCTTGGGTACGCGAACCTTTGGGAACTCGATTTGCCCAAAGTCACCGATTGGCTTAGCAGAATGCAAGCTCGTTCTGCCTATAAAACGGCCTACTACCCCGGTTCACGCAACTCACAAATTTACCCCGATCTTAAGTTGGGCAAGGGCGTAAAGCGGCCATTGAATTTGGCAGAGATGGGCTGAGCCATCAAAAGTATTGTGTGGTCGAAATCGTCTTGATAAAGATCAAGGTAGCCAACTTACAAGTAGTCGATATTATTCCGGTGCTGCTTTGAAACGAATTCCGCCACCGACCAGTGTCATACAGTTCGATTTATGAAATTCCCATCGTTTAATTTTTACCGGTATTTTTTGGATGGCGCGCCCGTGTATTTGGTGCGTCATTATTGGTGGGCTTACCTGTGGCCTGTTGCCGTATGGTTTTTTGATCATCAGCCGATTATCAATGCGATATTATTTGGCCAGTACAGGAAATTAATGCAGGCGACGATGGAAAGATTAAAGGACACTCCCAACGAAAGTGTCCTGCAACTAACCTGTGTCTATGGCGAACTCACTCCAAAAATCATTCAAACCCTCTCACCGACGCCATTGCATATAGCCGACGTGGCGATGGTTCAGCTTGAGGCGGCCCACAGCAAGGCACCCAGCGACGACGTTCTCCATGCCGCCCGAATGAATGCTGAGCAGTTGGCTTATAAGGACGATAGCTTTTCAACAGTCGTGTTGTTTTTTCTATTGCATGAAATGCCGGAAGAAGCCCGAGCGAACGTCCTATCGGAATGTATGCGGGTGATCCCTGTGGGAGGCGCGTTGTTGATGACGGAGTACGCTCCGTTGCCGACAAAACACATCCTGTACAGGTTTCCCCCAACCCGCTGGTTAATTACATATTTGGAGCCGTTTCTGGATGGCTTTTGGCATGATGATGTGGTGGGGCTGTTAAACGCATATGGGGAAGCCCGCGGAAAATCAGCAGCCGTCATATCAGACAAAAGAATTTTCGCCGATTTTTACCGGGTAACCGAATTCAAGATCACCTAAGCCCCAGCGTCCGCCGCACTTCACCGACCGTTTCATGCATATTTTGCCAAGCAGCACTTTTTGTATTTTTTGCCGCTACCGCACGGGCAAGGATCATTCCGCCCGGCAGTTACGATATTCTCATCTTGCAGGAGGCCCGTAATTCGTTCCATAGGGTCGTCGGTTTTTCGGAGCGATGCCAACTTCTGTAATGGAGCCCGGGTATGGGTAAAAAAGTGTTTATATCCGGAACAGAGGTAATTCAGACCTTCTTCGCCGTCTGGGGTCATCGTGAACTGGTCCTTTTTGCAACCCCCATTGCACGAGCTGAGGACTTCACAATCGAGGCAGTATTGCGGGAGCTTGTCTCGTTTGTCTTGCCCAAATTTCTTTAGTTCCTGACTCTCCAAGAATTCCACCAAGGGGGTATCGCGGATATTTCCGAGGCGGTTCTCTTCGTTGACAAAATGGTCGCAGGTATAGAAATCCCCGTTATGTTCGACGACGACTACATCGCCGCAGGTTTCCCGGAAGAGGCAAAGCGCGTGCTCTTGCCCCCGAAACGGTTTCTCCGCCTCTTCAATATTTTGGATAACAACCTGCCCGATATCGTTCCTGACCCATTCGTCAAAAACAGCGCACAGGAAGTTCCCATAGGCCTCTGCCGGGACGCTTTCCGGACTCATCTCATTATCTTTTAAAGGGACCACGATCGGCAGAAACTGTAAATATTGGACACCAATCGATTTGAAAAAACGGTACACAGCTGCCGGATGGGTAACGTTGCCTTTATGAACGACGCAGAGCACATCAACAGTGATCCCAAATTTGCGTAATTTATGGTAGGCCTGCATCACCTGCTTGTGGGTTTTGGCGCCGCTTTTATTCACGCGATACGGGTCGTGGAGTTCCTTGGGGCCATCGATGCTGATGCCGACGAGGAACCCTTCAAACGCAAGAAATTTGCACCAATCATCGTTTAGCAAAGTCCCATTGGTTTGAATGCCATTGAGAATCTTACGGCCTATCGGTTTATGTTCCCGCTGAATTTCAACAATGCGCCGAAAATAATCGAGCCCCAAAAGGGTCGCCTCGCCACCGTGCCAGGAAAAGAAAATTACTTCGGTTGGGCAGGCTTCGATATGCTGAATGATATAGCTTTCAAGTAGGTCATCAGCCATGCGAAATGATTGGCGCTTCGGATAAAGATCTTTTTTCTCAAGGTAGTAACAATAGCTACAATCAAGATTACAGGCAGAACCGATTGGTTTAGCCATCACCTGAAATTCTCGTGACGCGGTCGCCATAGCTTTGACCAAATACCTTTAACTAAGGCCGAGAATTTGTCGGGCTTCACTGACGGTCGCGATTTGGCCACCTAGATCGTCGATGATCCGAACAGCCTTTTCAACCAAGGCAGCGTTGCTGGGCGTCAGAACGCCTTTTTCCAGGTAGACATTGTCTTCCATGCCGACGCGGGTATGACCGCCGTGTAGCCAGGCTTGCGCCACCATGGGGAATTCCATGCGGCCAATGCCAAACGCGGCCCATTCACAGTCAGCAGGCAGCAATGTTTTCGCATATGAAAGGGTATCGGGTGATGATGACATGCCGTATTTAATCCCGGTCACAACCTGGAACAAGAGGGGGCCTTTTAAGACGCCTTCTTTTACCAGATCGTTCGCCAGATGAATATCACCGGTATCAAAGACTTCGAGTTCCGGCTTTACACCAGCCGCATACATACGTTCGGCCATGACCTTCACGTTACGGGGAGAATTGATCACAGCCGATGTGGAAAACCACATGGTGTTGAGATCCAGGCTGCAAATTTCCGGCTTCAATTCGACAATGTGCTCGGTGCGGTATTCAGGGGTTCTGAAATTCGTCCCTGGCCCAGCAACGGCAGGGTCGTCATCGCCCGGGACATAACGTCCGCCGGGTCCTGTTGTCAGGTTAATGATCAGGTCGGTATCGTTGGCGCGAATTTTATCGACCACCGCACGGTAATGTTCCAGTTCCATGCTGGGCTTACCGGTGTCCGGATAGCGCACATGGATGTGAATGATCGACGCGCCCGCTTTGGCTGCATCAATGGCGGCGCCGGCGATTTCATCCGGTGTGACGGGTAGGTTAGGGTTGTGATCGCGGGTGGTGAAGTTTCCGGTAACGGCGCAGGCCAAGATTGTCGGTTTCATGTCGTGTATCCCCAGCCATTGCGGCGTTAAATTAAATAAGTAAATAGGTCGGGCAATCTTAGCTACGCGCCACCGGGACGCAACTGTTTAATCTTGCCTTTAATCTGGCGTTGCACCCTGCCCTGAACATGATAAATTCAAAATCAAATTTAACATGAGGAACAACACATGCCGTTTTACGTCGTCAATGAAATGAAAAAAAGAAACCCGAAAGAAAACCCCAACATGGTTCTTCAAGAACTCATGGGGGAGTACATGAAGGCGGGTGTCGTGACCAAGCCAGAGGGCGAGGGATCAGAATTGCACATGCACCCGAACGAAGAGCAGTGGACGCTTATATTAGAGGGTAAGCTGCATTACGTTCTCGATGACGAAGAAAGAATCGTTGAGAAGGGGGACCTGATCCACATCCCGCGCTTCGTTAATCATCGTAGCCGCGCGATCGATGGTCCGGCGATTTTCTTTACCGTGAAAAGTCCTGCGGGTGATGGTGACCTGAACCAGGACTATAACCCAGTCGGTGGCGAAGCCTCAGCCGAAGCCGAGCGCAAATACGCTGACGCGGCCAAAGCGAAGGATTAATCTGATCGGGCGCCGCATTGATGTGATATGGGGAACGATTGCGGCAGCTGTCGCTTTCGTTCTCATTGCATCGCCTGCCCGAGCCATCACACCGGAGACTTTGAAGTCGGTCGTGAGCGTATTGCCTGTCTGGGCAGAATTTCGAAACCGCGGCGGTGGGAAGTCGGAAGAACCAGAAGGCACCGGCGTGGTCGTCCGACATGGCGGCTATATTGTTACCAACCTGCATGTCGTCCGGCGCGCCCTTAGCATTAATGTGCGTCTGTCAGACGGTCGTGTGATGATTGCAAAAGGCATTGGTGTCGACCCGCTGACGGATATTGCCGTTCTAAAAATTGACGAAGATATTCCGCCCCTCGTTATTGGGCCGACCGTAAAGCTTGCTGATCCAGTTTGTACAGCGGGCAATCAGTTCGGTCTGGATTTGTCAGTGACGTGTGGCGTGGTCTCGGCCACCCACCGGACCGGTGTGGGCTTCAATCCGGTTGAAGATTTTATTCAGACAGACGCGGTGGTAAACCCGGGAGCCTCGGGGGGTGCGTTGGTTGATGCGCAAGGTCGATTGGTTGGGTTGCTTTCGGCAATTTTCACCAAGGGATCAGATGCCAACGTCGGTGTCAATTTTGCCGCCTCCATGGACTTAGTGACGCGGGTGGTGGATGATTTGATTGCGCACGGAAAAGTCATTCGGGGGAAATCCGGAATACTTGTCGGGCTTTTGCCCAGGATCGAACGGCGAAATAAAACCGGTGCCCTGATCCGCCGTGTTCAGTCGGGTTCGCCAGCAGAGGTGGCGGGATTGAAAGCGGACGATATCATTACATCAATTGGGGCCAGACCCATCCGAAAGCCAAGCGACGTCACCAGCGTGTTCGGCCTTGCGCGTATCGGGGAAAATATTCCGGTGACAGTTCTAAGGGATGAGCGCCCGATGGTGTTGACCGTAACGTTAACGCGCTAGCTCTTGCCTTCTGCCGCGTGGCGAATCAACGCGGCGAACCGATAAATTGAATGGACAAATTTGCCGTAGGGCAAGGTCAAGAATAAGGCCAACACAAAGCCCAAATGAACCACCAGTAAAATCCCCATGGAAGTTGTTTCGCGGAAAGCCAGCAGCGCCAGTCCGGTGACCGCAGTCATGAGCAGCAGCACCAGAAACCCTATGTCCATGCCATTGGTTTCCGTATCCGCAACGTCCGGGTCCGATTGACCCTTGAGCCAAAGCAAGCCAAGACTACCGATTGTAAGGCCTATGCCGCCGAGAGTTCCCAAGATCACCGGCAAACTTGTGTAAGCATACGGCGCTTGCCAATCAAAAACGTGGTCGTAAATCGTGGCGACAGAGGTTGCTGCAAAACATAAAAAGAACCCATACATCACGAAATGATGGTGCCAGCGCCGCGCGGGTGAAAACCGATGGTCGGGATAGTTACAACCGAGACCGCCGCCCTTTAAATTTTTCATGGTTAGGACATCCCAGACCGCACTCAAAAGAGACGAAGTGTCCACATTACCCACACTCGTCTTTCCCGTATCCTTGAGGAAACGCGTAAAGCCAATGATCATCGCCAGCACCACGAACCCGAATACGGCACTTGCCGTGTAGACCATGACTTCGTAGGGGATGACGGCGTAGAACGCCCCCGCACCTGTATGGACACCGAACAACCGACCGTCGTTGACCATCAGCAATGCGAGCCCCATGACCACCATCAGGCTGACTGCCATGACCAAGGAAACAACAAGGCCGTTACGTTCGAACAATTTTCCAAGCGCCCCGGGCCACGCGTAATCTTGATACGTCTGCGCGCGAAGGGCAGAAAATTGCGCCGGGATATTTACGTTGTATTCATGCGGCGGCGAGAACTGACAGGCATAGAAACAGCCACGGCAGTTGTGGCACAGGTTTGCCAAATAGCTCATATCTGAATCAGAAAATATTCGCCGCCGTTCCATTGCGGGAAACACGGCGCAGTAGCCTTCGCAATAACGGCACGCATTGCAAATTTCAATGGCACGACGGGCCTCGTTTAGAATCTCAACGCTTGGCATAGGTCGCTGCTTCCCGTCCTGCAATTTGTCCGAATACGGCACCAATGGTCATGCCGAGGCCACCTAAGTAACCTTGGCCCAAAATATTTCCTGCCATGACTTCACCGGCGGCAAAGACATTGTCCGCAGCACCCTGTTTTTCCCAAATCACCTGAGCACGTTCATTCACCGTGACGCCAAGATACGTAAATGTGATCCCGGGCCGAAGCGGGTAGCCATAGAACGGCGGCTTGTCGATGGGGCGTGCCCAGTTGGTTTTGTTGGGACTCAGGCCTTCGGTCGCGCAGCCATCCAAAACAGTGGTATCGAAATCGCCGGGCTTAACGGCTGCATTATAGGTATCAACAGTTTTTCTGAGGGCCGCCGGATCAATTTCCAAATTTTCTGCCAATTCTTCAATCGTATCGCCGGTAACCGGCGGGAACACAGACGGCATGAACAAATCAATCGATTTTGAATCAATAATCGAATAGCCGATTTGATCGGGCTGTTTGGCGACAAGACGACCCCAGATCGCATACCGCTTGGGCCAGAAATCTTCGCCTTCGTCATAAAAGCGGTCGCAGTTCTTATCAACGACAATCCCGAAGGCGACACAATCCAAGCGGGTGACAATGCCACCGTCGTATTTGGGGGAACGTGCATCGATGGCGACGCAGTGGCCTTGGGTTGGATCACTCACCGGCCTTGCCCCGGCATCCAACAGGACTCTCAACAATTTACCTTTATTGAATCCGGTTCCCCGGACAATGAAGTTATCGGCAGGCGGACCCCAATATTCCTTGAGCCAATCAAGGTCGGCTTGAAATCCACCCGCTGCCACGACGACAGCCTTGGCATTAATTTTCTTTTCCTGGCCATCCACAATCAGGGTTGCCGACGTGAAGGTCCCGTCCGTAAAATCCAGATCGATAACTTCAGTATTATAAGACGTGCCGACGCCTAAACGTTCGGCAGTCGCATAAAACGCATTGACCAGCGCCTTGCCGCCGCCCATGAAAAAGGCGTTGGAATGAGACAGGGAAAGCGTTCCACCAAGCGCCTTCTGGAAAGTTACACCGTGGTCTTCCATCCAGGCGGGCAAGTCTTGAGATCGGTTCAACAGGAAGCGGGAAAGCTGTTCGTTTGTTTCACCACCGGTTACCCGTAACAGGTCCTGCCAATATTCTTCCTCTGTATAAGGGCCGGTTAGGAAGCCACTCGCTTCATCGTGAGCAACCCGACAATTCCGCGTATGGCGCGAGTTTCCGCCGCGCATATTCTTCGGGGCGTGCTCAGCCAAGAATACTTCGGCGCCACCTTCCCGCGCCGTAATCGCAGCGCAAAGGCCCGCGTTGCCGCCGCCTATGACCAGGACGTCTGTATTTTCTGGAATATCTTGTGGCATGTCTTGATACGATTTATTCGGACAAAATTATAATTTCGATGAGAACCCTAGGCGGGAAGAATTAATGTTGGCAAGGAAAAGCGGTATTTTTTTCGGTTTGATTGAGCTCACATCGAATTTCTGCCACCATGTTCGCTTATAAATAAAGGACGTAAGACGCCATGACACCCTTGAAAATGCTGGATGTGGGGGACGACCCCTATGAACGGGGCCTGATTCACGGCCGCACTTTAGCCGGTGAAGTTTTGGAAAATGCCGAAACCTATTTGGCGATGTTCAAATCCAACGGCATGACGCGTGACGAAGCTTTGGCGGAAGGGGGCAGATGGCTGCCGGTTATTCAGGAATCCCACCCAGCTTATGCAGAAGAAATGCGGGGCATTGCATCAGGCGCAGACGTGCCGGAAAATCTCGTCGGTATGCTGAACGCGCGCTATGAAATTGCGTTTTCGTTGTTTGGGGATGAAGCCCGAAGTTCAGGTGCATTTCGCGAACCAGAAGGCTGCACATCCTTTGGCTTGATGCCCGAAGCAACTGCAGACGGCGCCACCATCATCGGTCAGAACTGGGACTGGCTGGAGGGTGTGCAGGGACGGACGGTGATCCTTCGAATTTCCCGAAGTGACGGCCCAGATATCATCAGCCTTAACGAAGCCGGCATCGTCGGCGGCAAGCAAGGTGTGAACAGCGCCGGGATCGGCTTGGTCGAAAATGGTTTGGTCAGCAGTAACGATGGCATAAATCCTTATGCTGCCCCCTTCCATCTTCGGTGTCGGCAAATATTGGAGGCTGAAACCTACGATCATGCGCTGCTGCCCGTGCTCAAAACAAAGCGCACCTGTTCGGCCAATTTCGTCGTCGGCCATGCGGATGGGGAAATTATCGATATGGAAAGTAGCCCTGACACAGTGACGTACCAGTACCCGGTAAACGGCATCATCACTCATTCCAACCATTTCCTGGATGACGGCCACGGCCAATCTGGGATGGAACGCATATCGCCGAGCACGCTGTATCGCGCTGCAAGATTGCGCCGCTTGCTTGAAAAGCATAACGGCGTGCTGGATGCTGAGAAAATCGCTGAGGCCCTAAAAGATCACTTCGGTTATCCGCACGCGCTCTGCCGTCACCCCGACGAACGTCAGCCAGAAGCCCGCCGAACAATGACGAATTCCGCTGTTATTATTGATTTGGAACGCCGGACAATGGCGGTCACCGATGGGCCACCTTGCGAAGCGCCTTTTCAAGAATTTGGCTTTGGTGAGAAAATTTCGGCGGTTGCTTAGTCGACCCGCCTAATCCACATGCATACACCAGGCAATAATGCCCTTCTGTGCGTGGAGTCTATTTTCTGCTTCGTCCCAGACAACAGACAGAGGCCCGTCCAAAACCGCATCCGTCACTTCTTCGTTCCGGTGCGCAGGCAGGCAGTGCATGAACAGCGCATCGTCGGCAGCCGTATCCATCAAGGCTTCGTTGACCTGATACGGGGCCAGTAATTTGTTGCGGACGTCGGCGTCTTTATCGCCCATGGAGACCCAGGTATCCGTCGTCACCAGATGAGCACCGTCCACCGCAGCATTCACGCTTGTCCCGAGCGTGACGTTGCCACCTTCACTTTTTGCCCAGGTGAGCAGGTCTGCGCTTGGGCTCAATTCCTCAGGGCAAGCAAGACGCAGGGTAAAGCCGAATCTGACGGCTGCATGCACCCAAGATGTCACCATGTTATTGCCGTCACCGACCCACGCCACGGTTTTGCCCGCGATGGAGCCTCGGTGTTCTTCAAACGTCATGATGTCGGCCATAATCTGACAGGGGTGACTGTCGTCGGTCAGTGCATTGATCACGGGGACGGTCGCGTATTCTGCCAGGTCGGTCAGCTTTTGCGGATCATCCGTGCGAATGGTCATGATGTCACCATAACGTGACAGCACCCGCGCGGTGTCAGCAATAGTCTCACCCCGGCCGAGCTGAGAATCATTTTGGCTCAAGACAACGACGTTGCCGCCGAATTGCTGCATGCCGACTTGAAAGGACACTCGTGTTCGCGTTGAAGGTTTTTCGAAGATGCTGATCAGCGTTTTGTCGGCAAGCGGCTTCGCTGCACCGTTGCCGCTTTTAAACTTGGCAGCCGTGTCCAAAATGTGCCGGAGGGTCGCCCCGTCAAATTGATCAATATCTAGGAAATGGCGAAGCGTACTCATTCAAGCTCCTCGCAGGCCTTCTCAATCATGCCTGCTGCCTCTTCAATTTCTTTGTCACCGATGATCAACGGCGGGATCAACCGTGCAATATTATCGCCCGCTGGGACGGTAAGCATGCCAAGGTCGTGCAGCTTGCCGATCAAATCAGAATTAGGCACAACGCATTTCATGCCGATCAACAGGCCTGCGCCGCGAACGGATTCAATAATCTTCGGATGCTTCGCCGCGATTTCATTAACCCGGCCCATCAGTTTTTCTGTGGACTGATTCACGTTATCCAGGAATCCGTCTTCCAAAATGATATCCAACACGGCATTGCCAGCAGCTGTTGCCAACGGATTGCCGCCGAACGTGGAACCATGGCTTCCCGGTGTCAGAGCCGCCGCCTTTTCCGTCGCAAGACATGCACCAATCGGAAATCCGCCCCCAAGACCTTTGGCGAGCGACATGATGTCAGGCGTCACACCCGCCCATTCGTGAGCGAACAGCTTGCCAGTCCGACCGATACCTGTTTGCACTTCGTCGAAGAACAATAGCAGGCCGAATTCATCGGCAATTTCCCGAAGCGATTTGAGGTAGTTCTCTGGGGCTGGATAAATTCCACCCTCACCTTGCACGGGTTCCACCAAGATGGCGGCTGTTTCTTTCGTAACTGCAGCCCGCATTTCGTTCAGGTTACCAAAGCGAACGTGATCAAAGCCCTCGACAATTGGGCTAAAGCCCATCAAATGTTTCTCTTGCCCACCAGCGGAAATTGTCGCCATGGTCCGACCGTGGAAACTGTTTTCGCAGGAAATCACCCGGTACTTTTCCGGGTTTCCATTGTCGTCGTGATACTTCCGGACCATTTTTAAGCCGGCCTCAACCGCTTCCGCACCTGAGTTGGCAAAGAAGACTCTATCAGCGAACGAATTTTCCACCAGCCGTTGGGCGAGGCGATCTTGATTCGGAATGCTATAGAGGTTGGAACAGTGCCACAGGGTGGCTGCTTGGTCTTGTAGGGTCTTTACCAAGTGCGGGTGGCAATGGCCAAGGGAGGTGACCGCGATGCCTGATCCAAAGTCTAGAAAGCGTCGCCCGTCTGTCGCCACGATATAGGCGCCTTCGCCACTGGCGAAAGAAAGGTCATAGCGACCGTAGGTATTCATTACAGACGAGTTCATGGTGCTTTCCTTTAATAACAGGCTTTAAAAACTCAACGGGCCGGTTATTAACCGGCCCGTCTGGGAAAGCGGGGGATTATGTGCATCTGACCCTATACTGTCAATGCTAAGGCGTTATGACTTCAAGTTATATCCAGATTTAAACATCCAGTGGCACCACATCCAAAGTGCAATATTCACGCCTAAGGTCACGAAAATTCCGATGGTTAGGGAACCATCTGCATGGCCAATAAAACCGTAGCGGAATCCGTCGATCATATAAAAGAACGGATTAACGAAAGACGCGATTTGGATCGATTCCGGCAATCGCTCAATGGAATAAAACGTACCCGATAAGAACGACAGCGGGGTGACGATAAAGTTTGTCACCGATGCGATGTGGTCGAACTTTTCTGCCCAGATGCCGCCTATGATACCGATCAGCGACAGCATAACCGCAGCGCCTACAGCATGATAAATTATAAACCAGGGATTATGAATTTCTAAGGAAACGAACGGGATCATTGCCAATCCACAAAGCAGCCCGACCATGAGCCCCCGCGTCGCCCCCCCGATTGCAATTGAAAACGTCAGTTCATGCGCTGTTAACGGTGGCATTAATGTATCGATGATACAGCCGTTCATTTTGGCGATCATGAGAGACGAAGATGTATTCGCAAATGCGTTTTGAGCAATCGCCATGATGACCAACCCTGGGGCCAGGAATTCCATGAACGGTACACCGCCGACGATCTGCGTTGCCCGCCCCAGTGCCAAAGAGAAGATCGCCAGGAACAGCAGGGTCGTGCCGATGGGGGCAATCAGGGTCTGCATGTAGACCTTAAAAAAACGACGGACCTCGCGCATATAGAGAGTTAAAAGTCCGATCCAGTTGACGGCGCCGATGGTGTGCATATCATTATCCAGCTGTTGGGCATTAGACACGTACTATAGAGTGGTCGGCATGGACGAGACATCGGAAAAACCGCGCAAACAGCGGGCACCAAAAAAGATAACGGAGAAGTATCTGAAGAACTCCGCGCTTTATTACCTGCAGCGCTATGCCTCTTCGTCCGCCAATTTGAAATCAGTTCTCATGCGTCGGGTTCGGCGCTCGTCCAGCCATCACGGCACGTCGGTGGAGGAAGGGGCCGAATTGCTGGATGGTGTGGTGGCCCGGCTGGAAGAATTGGGTCTTTTAAACGACGCTGCGTTCGCCGAAGCGCAAGCGGCCAGCCTGCACCGGCGAGGGAATTCTCGTCGCGCCATTCGTATGAAGTTATTTCAAAAAGGCTTGGGCGAGGAAGATATCGATGCCGCCTTAAGAACACTTGAGGTTGATTTTGAAAATGTGGAATTTGCCGCGGCTGCTGTATTGGCTCGAAAGCGCAGACTGGGACCCTACCGTGACGAAGAGGCCCGCAAAGAATTTTATGAAAAAGATTTAGCTGCCTTGGCCCGTGCAGGTTTTAGCTACGACATCGCCAAACAGGTGGTGGAAACAGAAACTACCGATGAACTAGAAGACTATAACTGATTGGAAACTTCGATTTGGTTTTCATCCGGGTCATAAAAATAAACCGACATGATCGGCCCTTGTGAGCCACTGCGCTCAACCGGCCCCAAGTGTGGGCTCACCCCACAAGCCTTTAAGTGTTCCAGCACGTCGGCTATGGGTGTTTCCGTGATAAAACATAAATCTTCTGACCCCGGCAGCGCGTGTTTGACGTGCGGGTCGAGGATTTTATCCGTCGGGTGCAGGTTTATTTTTTGCTGGCCAAACTTTAGTGCTGTGCGGCCCGCGCCAAATTCCATCCGCTCCATGCCTAGAACTTTTACATAAAAGTCGCAGGTCCGATCGATATCAGGGACGGTTAAGACAAAATGATCCAGATGGCTGAGGGTGATGGACATAACGCTTTCTCCCTAATCACCATCGTCGTCAGTTGTCGTTTGTTCAACGATGGGGGTGGACTTGCCAGTTTTTGCCTGAGAACCTTTTGGCGAATTTGTGGCACGTGATTTTGTTACAGCTTCAAAGCGAGCCGCTGGGGCATTGCCTGATTTATCTTCTCCGAAGAACAATGTTGTGTGCGGGTAAGGAATCTCGATTCCAAGCTCATCGAATTTAATTTTCATGCGGCGGTTAAATTCGCGTCCTAAAGCCCATTGTTTGAGCGGCTGTGTCATCAGACGTGCCTTAATGACAACCGCAGAATCTCCAAACTGGTCCACACCGACGACTTCAAGCGGCTCTAAAATAAGCGGGCTCAATTCCGGGTCTTCTTGCATTTCCGCACCAATGCCCTGGAGGACTGCTGTAACCTCGTCGGTGTTTTCGCTATAACCCACACCAACCTCAAATACGGCGAATGAGTAATCCTTGGTTTTGTTGGTTACCGTTTCGACGGAACTAAAGGGGATGGTATGGACGTTGCCGGAAAAATCCCGAAGTTGGATTGATCGAATGGTTATTTTCTCGACCCGTCCCGTGTGACTGCCCAGGGCAACGACATCGCCAACCGCAATGGTGTTCTCGAACAAAATAAAGGCACCCGTAATAATATCTTTCACCAAAGTCTGGGCGCCAAAACCAATGGCCAGACCAATTACACCAGCACCGGCCAACAGAGGTGCGATGTTAACGCCGACTTCGGAGAGGACTGTCAGAATAACGGTGGTGACCAACAGCACGAGAATTACATTTCGAAGGAGGGGCAGGAGCGTTCGAACCCGCGCGCTTCGTTCCACTAATTCCCCATTACGGTCGGTCTCACCCAGATAGCGTTCGAAGGCGGAACTGAGCAATTCCCAGAATACCAGAGCTAGGACCAACGTGGTGAAAATGCTGATTGCCGCATTTGAAACGCTCTTCCCAGCAGGGGTTTTGAGTAATCCTAAGATATCGACACCCCACGTTTGCAACAAAAATAGCGTAACGGCGGCATAAAGAATCCACCGAAGAGTCGTGTGCAGCATCGGGACATACCGGTTGGCACGGGCCTCTAATGTGGGGAAACGTTCCTTGACCTCATCACTAACGGCGAAACCTTTTTCAACACCCTTGCGGATGCCGATGCCCGCATACCGGGCCGCGAATAGAATAACGCCAGTGATGATGGTTGCCTTAAGCAGGAACTGAAATCCACCCAGAACACCAAACGCCCAAACACCAAAAACCACAGCGACATACAGGCTCGCAAGCACGTGCCAAGACTTGGCGAGACGCGTGCGAAGGTTCCGAATTTGCGCGAGTTGCTCATCGTCTTTTGGTTTGCCGCGGATCAATTTGGCGACATCCGTTCGATTTTGATTGATGAGGACGATCACCATGCCGGCGATCAACAAACCCAAGAGTCGCAGGAGGCCGGTATGCCCTGCCGGTGGAAGGCCCAGCAACAAAGACGCCTCAGCAAAGAAGTAGCCATAGACCGTGGTGTAGACCAGCCGCCGCGCCCAGATGAACAGATAGTTGGCCGTCTCCCCGCCCAGTGGAAGCAATCGAAGAGTCTCATTGGAGGGCACCAGCACCATACGAACCAGGGCCATGATGACTCGTGCAATTGCATAGGCATTTATGATAATCAGCGCCACCACATTGACCTTCGGGTCAGGTTCGGTCAGCGGCAATGTTGCATAAGCCATCGCCGCAAATACGGCGATAGGAATAATATCAAGCAGCGTTCGGGCCCCAAGAGCGGGAATTCGCATCAGGTAGGATTTTATTTTCCAGGATGCTACTGCGCGGCGCGGTCGAGTTAGCAACCAGCGCGTGAGGTACTCACCGCCAATGCCGACACCTAGCGCGATCCCGACCTTTATCAAGAGACCAATCCAAAGGTCGCGTGCCTTTTCGCTGGTGATTTGGTCAATCAGCCAATTTTTTAGCTCCGGTAAGTCACTCAGGGCCTCGGCCATAGACAGCAACTGGCCAGTCATCTTTTCCACATGATTGGTCAACATGCCGATAAAGGCCGCACCGGGGCTGGATTTTTCGGCTGGTTTCTCGGTCCCCTTTTGAACCGCGATCAGGGCCTGAATTCTGGCCAATAATGCCTTGCGTTTGGCTTCGTCTTTTAGCGTTCCGGCAAGGTCTTCAAGATCTTTAACGGAAACGCCAGCCTCTTCCGCCGCTGAAGTTGCTGCTTTAGGTGTCGGTGCCAAGCTTGTGCCCGCAGCAGAAGCTGAACCCGCTAGAATCAAAGCGATAAATAGAACACCAAAGAACTGATAGAATTTTAAACGCATATGTTCTTGCCAAACCAATTCCAGCCAACTTAAAACTTGAGGGTGACATTACCCGCCTGAGGGTGTGGCTGTCACATATTTTGGCACTATTAGGAAATTTAGAAATCATGTCGACCATTCTGTATCACAATCCGCAGTGCAGTAAATCCCGCGCCACCATGGGTTTGCTGGATGAAAAAGGTGTAGAGACCGAAGTTATCGAGTATTTAAAAACGCCGCCAAACGCGGACGAACTTCGGAAGATTTTGGCAATGTTAGGCATGGAGGCCCATCAACTGGTTCGTGATGGAGACGCTAAAAAAATCGGCCTGGACTACAAGTCGATGGATGAAGACGTTTTGATCGATGAGATGGTTAAGAACCCCATATTAATTCAGCGCCCGCTCGTGGTTTCCAACGGCAAGGCTGGGTTGGGGCGTCCGCCAGAAGATATCTTGAAAATCCTCTAAAAGAATTTGGCAAAAAAATACCAGCCGAGCGACGGAACAACTCCACCACTCGGCTGGATTTATTTTAAATTTACGCTGCCTGTATTTTTTCCAGGAATGTATCAACTTCCGACCGTAAGTCATTAGACTTCTGCGCCATGTCGTTTGCTGATGACATGATCTTCCCGGCTGCTGAGCCGGTTTCATTAGCGGCCTCATTGACCCCAGTGATATTACTGGATACGTCCGATGTCCCAACTGCTGCTTGTTCCACGTTACGGGCAATTTCCTGGGTTGCAGCCCCCTGTTCTTCGACGGCTGCGGCAATGGTGGAAGCATATTCGTTCATATCATCAATGATCGAACTGACACCCTGAATTGCCCCGACTGCTTCTTGCGACGCCAACTGGATTTCGGAGATTTGTCCGCCAATTTCCTCAGTCGCCTTGGCTGTTTGATTGGCCAAGTTTTTAACTTCGGAAGCAACCACGGCAAATCCCTTGCCAGCATCGCCGGCTCTTGCCGCCTCAATGGTCGCGTTTAGGGCCAGCAAGTTCGTTTGATCAGCGATGTCTGTAATAAGAGCCACAACATCCCCAATCTTTTGTGCTGAGTCGGCCAATCCTTTGACCATCGTATCTGCCCGGCCTGCTTCCGACACGGCATTTGAGGCAATGGCCGTTGATTTTGTAACCTGACGGCTAATTTCTGCGATGGATGACGATAGTTCTTCTGCAGCCGTTGCCGCAGTTTGAACATTGGCAGAAGCCTGTTCAGCAGCGGCTGCAACGGTTGAGGACCTAGAATTGGTGCTTTCGGCTTGAGATGTCAAATTCCCTGCCTGATTTTGCATTTCCGCAGATGCTTCCGAAACGTTGATAACAATACCACCGACGGACGATTTAAAGCCGTTTGCAAGATCGTACATCATTTTCTGCTTTTCAACCTCTCTAACGCGGGCTCGTTCACCTGATTCTGTCTCCATCCGTTTGACGCGACTGGCGTTTTCTTTGAAGATTTGTACGGCGGATGCCATTTCCCCAATTTCATCTTTCTGACTAAGAGCCGGAACGACAGTCTCCAAATTGCCTTGAGCCAAATTGTTCATTGCCGAAGTCATAATGCTGATAGGTTTGGTAATCCGTCGTGCAAAGAACACGCCTAGGACTGCAATGATGATTGAAAAAATTGCGCCGGCAAAAAGCAATGATTTTCCCATGCTGGTGACAGGGGTTAAGACTTCTGACTCGTCAATTTCTGCCAGAATAGCAAAGGTAACATTTTCGAATACCATCGGGGTAAAAGCCGAAAATACGGGAATACCGCGATAGTCTGGGGTAACCTCGATGCCTGATTTATTGGCTAGGGCTTTCCGTACCGTCGCCGAATCTACTTTCGTTTTCAGGATCGTTGATTCTTTGGAAAACCGGGAATTACTCCGCATTAAGAAGTCGTCGCCGACGAGGTAGGTTTCTCCCGATTCCCCCATTCCGGCAGCTACCTGCATAATCGCGTTAATACGATCAACCGGCATCTGAATAACCAATGCTCCAATATTCTTTCCTGCGGCATCGACTATTGGCGTTGCGATGAAACTGGCTGGTGCATTTGCGCTTGGGGCATAAGGCCTGAAATCGAAAAATGTGACACCGTCTATTTTGGCCTTGGTTGTTTTACGAAAGACATTGCCGAGATCGCTGTCTTTCCATTGGCCAGTTTGCAAATTTGTTGCGTAATCGAGTTCCTTGAAAACCGAATATACAACATTGCCTTTGAGATCGACGAGGAAGACATCATAATATTCGCGCGCTTCAAGGAATTTCCGAAACCACGGATGAAACCGACCGTGGGTCTTGCTGTAGGATGACCCGTCGTTCGCCATCATCAGCTTATGTTTCTCACCCAACTTGTTGGGATTGTCCTTGATGTAAATTTTTTGCAGTTGAGTGACCGGATTGCCGGCTTTTTCAATCACTGCAAAATCTTGCTGAAAGGTCTTCATTGCCTTGATGACGGTTTCATTGGATGCCGTGATTAGTAGATCCTCTCTAATGCTCGATAAATATGAACTGAGCGCAGATTTACGGGATTCCATAAGCGCGGTAAGTTTTTCATTCGCAGCATTTATCAATAAATTGGATGTCGTCCGATAGGAGTTTGCGCCGGTAATTATCGCGGCAACAAGTGCTGCAGATATTATAATAAGCGGCAGCTTCACGGAAATTTTATGCGGTAGAATTACCATTAAATGTCTCCTTAGTAAGAGGTGGGTTTCATTCTAAAATTAATTGTCCAACATTAATATTTGTCGATTTACTAGATAGTTATTATTAATTACTTCGTAGCGAAGCCTCTAAACTTACTAAGGATTAAAACGAATCAATCAGTCAACGGTTAAAGAATGGGCAAATATATAGTTGCGAATGCCGTGCTTAAAATACAGGCAATCAACGCATGTGCGATGTTATTTATATTAAGGAAAATTAAATTAAAATGTTTATTATTAATATGTTAAGGACAAATTGTTGCATTGTTTCCGGCATTAGATGATAGTATTTCCAATATATATATTTTTGTTACATGACTGTTACAAAGACAAGTGCATGGCCTAGATGGATAAAGATACCGATATCGGCAAATTATCTTTTACTGCGAGCGAATCAGAGAAACTCTTCAATCAGGCAGTAACCCTGCACCAGCAGGGCAAGATGGTTGAGGCGGTGCGGGCCTATGCGCAAATTCTTTCGAAAGAACCGCGCCATCCCGATATTTATAACAATCTTGGTGTCGCCCTTCGGACTCTCGGAAAGCTGGAAGCCGCAGTGTCGTGTTATCGGCGAGCGCTTGCCTATGGCCCAGAAGCCGCCAATGTGTATTCAAATTTAGGGAACGCGCTTCGCGAATTGGCGCGGTTTGAAGAAGCAGAGGCTGCGCACAATCAATCGGTGGAACTCGACGCCACATCCCCGTCGGGTATTTATAATCGCGCATTAGTGGATCGTGATCTCTGCCGCGATGACATCGCCCTGCAAAAATACGATCAGGCCCTGGAAATCGACCCGGATTACGTAGATTGCCACTGGGACCGTTCGTTAATTCTGTTGCGGAATGGAAAATTAGAAGAAGGTTTCCCGGAATATGAATGGCGTTGGCGTCTATCACACAACCCGCCCCGAGGGTTCAAACAACCGCTTTGGGATGGGTCGGACCTGACCGGCAAAACAATTTTGCTACATCAGGAACAAGGCTTCGGCGATATGATTCAGTTCGCCCGCTATGTGCCTCTGGTCAAGGAAAAGGGTGGCACGGTTCTTATCGAATGCCAACCCGAACTGTTGCGCTTGTTTGCAACGTTGGAAGGTGTTGATCAGGTGGTTTCGTCTGAATCCCCGCTGCCGGATTTCGACGTCACCGCGCCGATCATCACTCTGGCGAAAATCTTTGAGACAACGTTGGAGACCATCCCCAATAACATTCCCTACGTCCGTGCCCCGGAGCAGCATAATTTTGTCCTGTCGCCGCATTCGGGGACTGTCTCAGTCGGCATATGCTGGGCCGGCAAGCCGACTCATAAAAATGATCGAAATCGGTCGTGCTCGTTTGCAGATTTCATGGATTTAACGGCGATCCCCGACACCACCTTCTTTAGTCTGCAAAAGGGCGATGCCATTAGCGAATACAACGAACGGGCCGGCGGAATTCTGATCGCCGACGTTGGCAGCAAAATGAATGATTTTGCCGACACGGCTGTGGTTTTAGAGCAATTAGACATATTGATCACCGTCGATACATCCATTGCACATTTGGCCGGGGCCATGGGCCGACCGGTTTGGGTTCTGGTGCCATTTGCACCAGATTGGAGATGGTTGCTAAATCGTAATGATTCGCCATGGTACCCCAGCATGCGGCTATTTCGACAGACCGACCCTGGTGACTGGGCGCCCGTATTCAGACAAGTTGGAGAAGCACTTCGGGAATTAACAAAAGAAAAATTCTAGAACCGATAGCCGTACCTAAATCCCACGGTCTCAAGTCCTTCATTCTTATCGCACAGCTTCGCATTCGAAATATGGGCCAAGTGAAGGGACAGGCCGTGGCCGGCAATTCGGTAACCAAATTCTAGTGCTTCGCGGAAAAGAAGGTGACACCCCAAGTCCTTGAAATCCGGGTCTTCTTGAACTTTGTTGCCGTCATGTCCGGCGGCACCCCAGGCAAATTCTGCAAAGAAGCCATCCCAGAAGCTCCAATCCCAGGTTATGCCAGCGTAAACTTGGCTTGTTCTTCCAATCGAATTTCGCGTGGCTCCGATATGCGGGCGCGGGCTCCAGATCACATCCAAAAAGCCTGGTGACGCAAATAAAATTTCGGCATTGATATCGTAGCCGTCTTCCTTGTTGTGGCTGAAGGGGCCTTGGTCATGCGCCAATCCACCCACTCTAAACTCCGAAATAAATCCCAGAAAAGGATCATCGGTGCTGTTACTAGAACTCGCCTCAGTCTTTTGATTAGCAAATGGGCGCTCCAAGCCTGTTGGATCAGCTTTCTTAGGGGTGCTCCGGTTTGCCCGACGCGGGGCTGTTGGCGGTGCGGCAGGGCGGCGATAAGCAGGTGGCACCGGAGTTGTTGCCGCTGGCTGAGCCTGGACTGGCTGAGCTTGAACTGGATACGGTGTGGGCGCCGGAACTCTGTTTCTTGGGTCCGTGGTGTCAAATGGGTGGCCTTGACCCAGGAACCCGCGCATGTCGTACATGCCGGTTGCCATGGCGTCACGCGTTCCCAAGCCCGCCAACAGAAAAACCGTGGCGACAATGACCAACGTAAAACTGAATTCCCGACGGATCATAACTCTCCGATACCCTCAGATGGTATTCGTCAATGATTATCCAAAGCCCCACCTTCGAATTGGGTCCTGTATTAAGACGGTAATGGAAACCGACCTCAAGATATTTTTAGCCCCAAGATATTTTAGTAAGATTGTTATTAACCCTTCCAGACCATAATATTCGATTAACGCCGAAATGAATGGCGGATGTTGAAATTACCGTTTATTTTTTGATTTACGCGGTTTGTATAACAAATTCTGAGGGCAACCATTGGACGTCGATAACACCACTGCTAATTCCGAAGCGAGTTCACCACCCGCAAAAAAACGGTCGCTGGCCGAAATGTTTTGGCGCTTGCTCGGTCTCAAAGGTGCGCCTGGTCGTGGGAGGCTTGATGTCCGCGTGGCGTTGCTGGCAGGCGAGGCCGGGCTTGAACACAGCAAGCGACTCGTTGATGCGATGGATAAACAAGGCGGCATTCGGGTCCGATTGTTGAAAAAGACACTCGAAGTAGATGCTCACATGGCATCCGAAGAACAAATTCAGCAGGCCACCGTCGTTGCCAGGAGCTGGCTCCAAGGTGTCAACGCGGATGTTTTAATTTGGGGTGAGGCCCCCTTACCAGGCACCACTTTAAACCTGCGGTTTATTTCAGCTGTTCCTGATCAGGATGATCGCCCTAGTAGCTTTGGTTTTACCCAGACGCTTCATCTTCCAATAGAAATTACGCCGGAATTATTATCTATCTTGCTGCTAACGACGGTCGCGGCGATGGAAATTAAGGATGGAGATAAAGCAGTACTCCTGCGCGAAACGTTAACCGGAGCGTTGGAGACGGCTGTGCCGGTTATCCAATCGCCGCCGGTAGATTTAACATCCAGAGAGCGGTCGGCTCTTGAGTTTTGTGTCGGCAAGGCAATCGCCAAAGTGGCGTTGCATCAGTCTTCTCCTGATCTCTATCAAACGGCAGCACGACATCTGACCGAAGCGCTGGCGGGGATTAATAAGGACGATGCCCCATTCGTCTGGGCGACGGCGCAGATGGACTTGGGCATGGTTCTGCAGGCCCTCATCGAACGCGGCGACACGGAAACCATGGATCAGACGGTCGATGCTTACCGGGCCGCGCTCACTCTTCTCACTAAATTTGAATATCCCAAGGAATGGGCCATTTCAAATCATCGGATGGGTCAAGTTCTCTATATGCTGGAGAGAGAATCCGGCGATACAGAAATGTTGAAACATGCGCTGACGTCGTACCAGTCGGCGCTGCAAGTATTTACCCGCGCCGAGAGTCCGGACGTCTGGGCGGAAATTATGAACGACTTTGCCCGTGCCGCGCAAATTTTGGGTGAGCACCTTCGTAATCAAGAACTCATCCAGAGCGCGATTGACGCGTGTCGGTCTGCTTTGGAAGTCCGAACCCGGGAGAAACATCCGTTATGGTGGGCGGCGACCAAGAATAATCTCGCCTCCGCTTTGTTTATGCTTGCCAAGCAAGGTCGGGGTACGGAAGAGCTAGAAGAAGCCGCAGAGGTATTTGCCGAAGTGAGAGATTTATACGAAGAACGCAACGCCACGAGGCAGGCAGAGATTTCTGAGAAGAACCTATCCCGGGTTGTAAAATTGCTCGAAAAACGCGGCAGCCGGGGCGTTCCTAAGATGAAATGGGAACAAGAGGCAGAACGAAAAGAAGAGGCCCGCGCCGGAATAGAGGCAAAAGAAGAAGACGACGACGCGGAGTCGAACTAATTAGCGGCGCCGTTTAGGATTTTCAGCAACATAAACCCGACAATTTGAAAGCCCATCATGAAAAAAGTGATAGGTATAACCGAATTCACTCATATTTTTTGGATCTTTTAAGTTCCAGCCTTTTTGAGCAATTCCGGTGATCCCCTGACCATTTTTTCCAGTGTAGCCGATAGACAGGCGGAAAGTGTGGGCCTGATTAAATCGTCCTCGGCGGCAGGCAAACGATAAATTCTTATTGAGAATCCCAACGTGCCATGTTGGTGATTTGGAAGATGCATACTCGGCCGCATCCACGGGTTGTACGCCAAAGGCAGCGAACACCATCATGCAGATCACACAAATTGAAAGACGATAACGCGGCAAATTCTTCACCTATTTTTTTGCTTCCATCACACCCCCGTTTTCTAAAACGAGCGCGCCTGAAAACCAATCAAAACCCATAAAACCGCTTCTGCGAATGGGCGTAGCAGGCATCTTAGCATTAAGTCTGGAAAAAATCCAATGTACGATCATATCTGTGTGGTAATGTCGAATTTATGGAGGCAGCGGCACATTCTAACCTGACCGGCATCGCCGTTGTGGCTTTGGCTGCGTTGTTGTGTGGATTAGGGCTGGAACGCCTGCGCCAGCCCGCCATTGTTGGCTATATTTTGGCGGGGGTCCTCTTAGGCCCCTCAGCGTTTGCCGTAGTTCATGATCGCGGCGATATTGACGTTCTGGCGGAACTCGGCGTGTTGATGCTGCTGTTTGTGATCGGCATGGAATTGTCGCTGCGGGCCTTTCGCCGGGTGTGGAAGCTCGCTGTCCTAACCACCTTAATTCAAATCGGTGTCAGTACATCTGTGATGGTCTTGGCCGCCAAGGTCGCAGGATTTTCTGTGGAGGTGTCAGTCGTTTTGGGATTCGTGGTGGCATTGTCGAGCACCGCTGTCGCGATCAAAGTTCTCGAAGATATTGGCGAACTCCGTACCCGTGCAGGCCGCATTACCGTGAGCGTACTCATCGCACAGGATTTGGCTGTGGTACCAATGATGCTTGGTCTTGGGGCGTTGGCGGAAGGAAGTTTTGACTGGTTGGTGTTGATTAAATTAGGCGGTTCGGTGGTCTTCCT
>JABJKH010000027.1 GCA_018660465.1 Rhodospirillaceae bacterium | reverse complement strand
TAATCCACTCAAATAAGGATCATTACCTGTAGGTTTCTCCGAAGGAAATGCATGATTGCCAATTGCAGAGAATACAGGACTGCCAATTAATGTAGTTAATAATAAAACTGGAAGGGCGAGAATTAGATAACGCATTGGCAGGACTCCTTAGTCTTTCAATAGGTTATTTTCAGAGGACATTCTCTTTCATATTGTGTGTGTAATGCCCACCGGCATACACATGCCGGGTTTCCGGATGCCCGCATTCTTTTTGCTCGCGCAGTCCTCAAGCTACTGATTGTCTGAATTGTAGTCGAGATGATTATAATTCCACAAAATTAAATGGTGAAATTATCTGAGGGGATTATATTAGATGAAGGTAATATGAAAGTGATTTTGAAGAGTTAAAATGCTGCAATAGCATCAGTCTCGTTATCATAAACGTGCAGCAAACTGTTAAACTCCGAAAATTCCAGCACCTCTTTAACCGAATCATTGGGATTGCAAATTTTCATTTGTCTGCTCGAAGCCTGTAAAAGCTTAGATGTCATTAGCAGTATGCTTAGTCCCGCACGACTCATATATTCCAATTTTTCAAGATTTAGCACAAGTTTGCTGCCGCATTCCTTGGCTATATTAACCATTTTATCGTAGGCGTCGCCAGATGTGCTAGTGTCTAACTTGCCGGTAAATTCGGCCACAAAAACACCATTCTCAATCCGAGTAAAGATTTTCAAAATCTTTCTCCTTATTGATCACGAATGCAGGTTAATACTAAAATTTACAAAGCTTCCAGGCGCGCTGCTTTAGTGGCCGATCATCCAAGGTCGAGATGGTCCGTGTCCATGGCTATGGCTATGGCCATGATGGGTGTGACCGCCCCCTTTGGATTTTCCGTGTCCTTCTTGGGCTTTTACATTCTTGGGTTTCTTTACCACCTCGGGACGGTCGGCGCTCTTCTCATTTCGAAAATGGGCCGTTCGCGTATTTGCAGACATTAGGGCGAGTCCGGGCGTTGACATGGCCCGCTTAGACTGTTCTCCGCAGTTTGTGCAGGTATTGGGCTCCGCAGATTGAGACATGCTCTGCCATTCTTCGAAAGGTCCGCAATCGGTGCATTCATAATTATATAGGGGCATGAAATTCTCCGTTTTCTGAGTTGATACTCGCAAGAGGCTCCGGCCAAGGGAGGTCGTTAGGTAGCCGAAGCCTCTCACTAGGTATAGTTTTAGGTACACTCCGCCACGTCGACACCTACCGGAATCGACTGGGTTGGGCCAGTAGCATTCGGATTGATATCAAAATCAAATATGGCCGTTGGAATGGAAACCGTACAGCAAGCGTTGGGTATATCAACAATCCCTGCAACGCGCCCTTCTACCGGCGCCGTACCAAGGATCATGTAGGCTTGCTCACCTGAGTACCCGAACTTCTTGAGATATTCGACAGCGTTCAGGCATGCCCTGCGGTAGGCGACAGTCGCATCAAGGTAGTGTTGCTCACCATCATGCTCATCAACCGAAATACCTTCAAAGACCAAATATTCGGAATAATTTGCATCAATAGGACTGGTCTGGAAAATCGGGTTTGTGACGCCGTACATCTCCATGCCACCTTTAATGATATCAACACTGATATCGATCCAGCCTGCCATCTCAATAGCACCACAGAACGTAATCTCGCCATCACCCTGTGACCAGTGAATATCACCCATGGAAAGACCGGCGCCGTCAACATAAACTGGGAAGAACACTTTGGAACCACGAGATAGATTTTTGATATCGCAGTTTCCACCGTGTTCGCGACCAGGTACGGTACGAGCGGCTTCCTCACCCGCAAGTTTGGCGTCTGCACCAGTCATACCGCCCATCAGGGCTGTCGTCGTACCGGCCATGCCATCTGGAAGAGTACATAACGGTGGGGTGCGAGTTGGATTTGTATCGAAAAGTTTCTTTTCTCGATCGTTCCATGTCTTCAGAAGATCAGCCGATGGCAATGTCCCGATCAATCCTGGGTGAATTGTACCGGGGAACCGGACACCTGGAATATGACGGGAGCTCGCATAAATTCCTTCGAAGTCCCAACATGCCTTACGGGCCCGAGGGAAATGTCGATCAAGAAACCCGCCGCCATTTTCGTAGTCAAAAATACCCGTAAAGCCCCACTCGGAATCTTCCTTGGAACCAATGTCATTGATGTTAACGACAAGAAGATCACCCGGTTTGGCGCCTTCGATGCCAAACGGACCACTCAGGTAGTGAACTTTGGATAGGTCGACATCTCTGATATCGTCTGCACAATCATCGTTTTTAATTTGTCCGCCGGTCCAATCGTAACACTCGACCCGGAACTGTTCACCCGGCTTGAACGTTTCGACGAAGGGTAAATCCGGATGCCATCGATTGTGCGTTTTTACAGTTTGTTCCTCCGGCAACTTATCCATTTCTGCATGAAATACTGTTCTAGCCATTGTCGTCCTCCTTGGTTGGTGAATGTAAGGGCCCTTTTTTAGACCCAGAGTGGTGAATTGAATTTGTCGTAGATTGGGACCCATCGGATTTTTTTTCGATCCGCGCAGCACAAAACTTCAATTCAGGAATTTTGGCCACAGGGTCCAATTTCGGATTTGTCAGGATGTTGGCTGCCGCTTCGGAAAAGCAAAATGGGACGAAGAGCATGCCCTCGGGCACTTCGCGGTCCAAACGGGATTTCAAGGTAATAGAACCTCGCCTTGTCTTGATAGAAACGAGTTCACCCGGCGCGATGTCGAGCGCATCCAGGTCGCGACGACTAACTCCAACGATTGCCTCCGGCTCCAGGGCATCAAGAGTGGATGCGCGCCTCGTCATGGCGCCTGTGTGCCAGTGTTCCAGCAGACGGCCCGTTGTAAGTACCATAGGGTATTCTAAATCCGGCAATTCATCCGGTGGAACGAGGCCCGCAGGAATAATTTTACCTCGGCCATTTTCGGTCGGGAAACCCTCATCGAACAGAATTTCATTTCCGGAGTGATTTTCATCAACGCACGGATATGTGACAACACCTTCGCGATTTAGGCGTTCCCACGTAATGTTATCGAGAGATGACATTACGTGTTTCATCTCCCCGAATACATCTTCTGGCCCGGCGTAGTTCCACTGGAGGCCCATGCGTTTGGCGATTTCCTGGATTAACCACCAATCCTGTTTCGCGCTACCTGGCGAAGGAACAACCGGGCGACCTATCTGGACTTGACGATTAGTATTTGTGTACGTGCCAGATTTTTCGGCATGAGCTGACGCGGGCAGAATGACATCTGCAAACCATGCTGTTTCCGTAAGGAAAATATCCTGAACAACAAGATGATCCAATTTCGCTAGGGCGCGACGGGCATGCCCCTGATCGGGGTCTGACATCGCCGGGTTTTCACCCTGCACATACATCGCTCTAATGCTGCCAGCTAGTATGTCGTCGACGATCTCAACGACCGTCCGCCCCTTCGCGGGGTCTAATGCTAAACCCCAGAACTCTTCCATGGTTTGGCGAACACCCTCTGCCTCGACCGATGCATAATCTGGATAGGACATGGGAATGAGACCGGCATCCGACGCGCCCTGTACATTATTCTGCCCCCGCAAGGGATGAAGGCCGGTTCCGGATCTGCCAATCTGCCCTGTGATCAGTGCCAAATTGATTAGGCAGAGAGAATTGTCCGTACCATGTACATGCTGGGAGACTCCCATTCCCCAGAATATGATCGAAGATTTGGATGTGGCATAACAACGTGCCACTTTTCTGATATCTGACGCGCTGATACCACAGACGTCGGCCATGTTTTCGGGAGAAAATCCCTCGACTTTTTCTTGAAGATTTTGGAATCCGACCGTGTTCTCTTTGATGTAATGTGTGTCACACAAGCCTTCTGAGATGATGGTGTAGAGCATCGCGTTCAGGAGTGCGACATCTTGTCCTGGCTTGAACTGGAGGTGCCAATCCGCGTGACGAGATAATGACTGCTTGCGAGGATCAATGATGATGAGCTTGGTTTCGCGTTTTGCGGCCTGCTTCAAATAGGTCGCGGCGACAGGATGATTTTGGTCAGGTCGTGCTCCAATAACGATAATGCAATCTGACTCATCGACTGTTGTGAAGGGTGCAGAGACAGCCGCTGAACCAACTGATTGCAGCAAAGCAGTTACCGACGACGCGTGACACAGGCGCGTGCAATGATCAACATTGTTGGTACGGAATCCAGTCCGCACAAGTTTTTGGAATAAGTAGGCTTCCTCGTTTGATCCTTTCGCAGATCCAAATCCAGCCAGAGCAGAAGGGCCGGCGTCACTGAGCATCTCTTTAAATCCATCAGCAGCTCTGACCAGTGCCTCATCCCAACTGGCCTTGCGGAAGTATTTAAGAACATCCGCATCATCAATTCTAATATCCCATTTCTTGGGTGCGTCGTCTCGGCGGATCAGTGGCGTAGTTAGCCGGTTTGGGTGTTCGACGTAGTCGTAACCGAAGCGGCCCTTTACACAAAGGCGTTGCTCATTGGCGGGGCCGTTACGACCTGTAACAGAAATAATCTTATCGCCCTTTACGTGCGCCGTCGTTTGGCACCCCACACCACAGAAGGGACATAGGGTGTCAACGGATCTGTCGGGAAACTCTGTGCGGATACCACGGTCATCAAGCAAGCTCGATTCCATCAATGCGCCTGTCGGACAGGCTTGCACGCATTCACCGCACGCAACACAGGTGCTGTCCCCCATGGAGTCATCAAAATCAAAAACGATTTTTGACTTGTGGCCACGGAACGCCATCCCAATAACATCATTGACCTGAACTTCCCGACATGCCCTGACACACAGGTTGCACTGGATGCAGGCATCAAGATTGACGCGCATTGCGGGATGGCTTGAGTCGGGAGAAATTTTGATACGTTTTGGAAACCGACTTTTGGTGATACCAACCGTTTCTGTCCAGTTCCAAAATTTGGATTCCGGATTGTGGGCAACGCTTCGGTCGGGTTGATCTGTCAATAGCAGTTCGAAAACCATTTCACGGGCTTTGGTAGCGCGGGCGTTATTCGTACTTACTTTCATACCGGCGGTTGGCTGTCGTAGGCACGACGGTACCAATACCCGTTCACCCTCGACCTCTACCATACATGTTCGGCAGTTTCCATCAGGCCGGTACCCTGGTTCCGCGGAGTGGCAGAGATGTGGAATTTCAACGCCGCTGTGTTGGGCAACATCCCATATGGTTTCGCCACTTACTGCTTCGACTTCGGTACCATTCAAGGTAAAGGATATGACTTCATGGTTGATTCCATCGGGCATGTTAAAGCTCCTCCGGAAAGTACTTCATCGCACATAAAACAGGATTAGGTGCTGCCTGACCCAACCCACAAATGGATGCGTCAACCATTACCGTTGAGAGATCCATCAGAAGGTCTTGGTCCCAGGTCTTCTCTCGCATGAGCTGAACGGCTTTTTCAGTTCCTGTTCGGCACGGCGTGCATTGCCCGCAGCTTTCGTCTTCAAAAAAGCGCATCAAGTTCAAAGATACGTCCTTGATACTGTCCTGATCAGACAGAACGATAACCGCCGCAGAACCGACGAAGCAGCCATGCTCTTCGAGAGTTCCAAACGCGAGTGGAAGATCGCTAAGTGAAGCAGGCAGTATGCCCCCGGATGCGCCGCCGGGAAGATAGGCCTTGAATTGATGCCCATCCTGCATTCCACCACAATAGTCGTTAATCAGGTCTGTAATGGTTATGCCGGCGGGGGCACGTTTGACACCAGCATTCTTCACACGACCAGAAACGGAAAATGAGTGAAACCCTTTACAGCCATTTAGACCTTGGTCAGAAAACCACTCGGGACCCCGATTAATTAACGACCGAATCCAATAGACAGTTTCGACGTTGTGGATGAGGCTCGGTTGGCCAAACAGGCCTACCTGTGTGGGATAAGGCGGTTTTTGCCGCGGTAAACCCCGCTTTCCTTCGATCGAATCCAGCATAGCGGATTCCTCACCGCATATATATGCGCCAGCTCCTCGGCGCAGTTCAATTTCTCGGTTATCTAAAAGACCTTCCGACCTCAGGGTATTAATTTCCCGAATGAGGATGTCCCGCGCCGCTGGATATTCATCACGAACGTAGATGTATATTTTCTCAACTTCGCATACCCAGGCTGCAATGAGCATACCTTCGAGAAACCGATGGGGATCGCCCTCTAGATAGTGACGATCCTTAAAGGTTCCAGGCTCGCCTTCATCAGCGTTGATCGCCATTAACCGCGGTTTAGGTTGCTCGCGTATAGATTTCCACTTGAGGCCTGCCGGGAAACCGGCTCCACCCATCCCCCGTAACCCGCTTTTTTGAACCAAATCAATCAGGTCGTCACGATTATATTTTCCTGCATAACAATCATTCAGAAGGGTGTATCCCTCGCCCTTGATGTAATCATTGTACGATAGATATTTCGGGATTTCCGGAGTGAATTCCTTGCTCTCAATCGTCGATATGACTTTTTCAAGATTTGCAAAGCCAACATGCCGGTGACCAACTTCGACAACGGGCGCCATATCGCATCGTCCCATGCATGAGGCTGTCACGATTTGAATATTGTCATCTAAATGATCGCCTAGATATTTCGAAAGAGATTTCGCGCCAAACATTTCGCAGGTCAGGCTATCGCACACTCGAACCGTGGTCTTGGGTGTCCCCGTATCTCCATGCATATCTATATCGAAATGGGCGTAAAATGATGCAACTTCAAACACCTCGGCCATGGATAACCGAAGTTCTTCAGCCAGGGCGCGCAGGTGATCAGTGGAAATTTTCCCGTAGGCATCCTGAATTTGATGAAGATATTCAACGAGACGGTCTCGGGTTCGTTCTTCTCCAAGGAGAAGGTCTTTGATTTCCGAATGGGCTACAGGGGACAATTGCCGCCCCTTGTTAAAGGCAGATGCTCTACGTTGACCCAGGCCGGGGTGACTTCGATTTTGGGGCGTCGCGTCATCTAACATTGTAGATTCACATCTCTTTGACTGGTCGTGGCTGTCGCAATAATATGGCGCGTCAAAATTGAAAACGAATTCACTTGATCAGTTTCGCCAAGGGACTGCGTTTCCAACCAAGGGACTGCGTTTTCAACGTTGTCGGTCGTTCACCAAACTCCGTTCATATTTATGGCCTCGCGTGCTGTTCTAAGAACATAAATTGCACACCAAAATCCTCATATACGTCATATAACGTAGGGTTCAACCGAGACCGTGTGTGAGGATACGCAATGCAAAATTTTAATCTGAGAAATGCCTTTTGAATTCACAACGTTGCGGACTGTTTTGCAGGATGGGCACGCGATAGCGCACTAAAAATGAGGTGTAACGCTAACCCGAATTCTCAAACATCAACGGATCAATAGTTTAAGCGCACTGGAAAATTGGAGGAGTCACAGTTTAGAGGGAAGCGCACTAGTAAACGACTTTCTCTGCTCAATAAATCTCTGGCCCTCTTCCGAGGTCACGTGAGCATAAACTCACTTTCTTACATCGCATTTAGCGCCATTGCAGCTGCAGCTGTACGGTTTTCAACGCCCAATTTCGAATGGATCCGTTCCAGATGCTTATTGATCGTTCTCGGGCTGAGATCAAGAATAGAGCCGATGTCACGATTGGATTTTCCGGTGGCGAGCCACGCCAACACTTCCGCCTCTCGCGTCGTAAGGCCGAAGTTTTTAGATAACCGAGTCTGTGTAGTAGCGAAGTTATTCTCGATGATCCGCAGCAAATATTCGTCCTTGCCACTTTGCCCGATGTAGGAGATCAATATCTGATGCTCAACCGTGTCTGTGAGCATGAGTTGCGCTGACGTAGCCATTTCAGAATCGAATTGTTCTCCGAGCCAAATTCTAACGTACTCAGGAAGGCGAAGAACGTGCGTTTGTTCTTCTGGTTCCAATAGGATAATCAACCGAGCGGCCTGGGGCGTATTCCAGAGAATGGTGCCCCGCTTGTCTGTGGCGAGTAAATACCGTCTAGCGTCATCCATTGCGACATAAGCGCTTTGGGCCATTTTTGCATTGGCAAGATGCACCTGCATTCGTGCAATGAGCTCATCGGGATTAATGGGTTTAACAAGATAATCAACGCCCCCAGCTTGAAATCCTTCAACGATGTGTTCCGTGTCGCTCAGGCCCGTCATAAAGATAACAGGGACATGAAGCATCTTACTGTTTTCCTTCAGACGGCGGCATGTTTCGAACCCATCCATTCCCGGCATCACTGCATCCATCAAGATAACGTCGGGCGTAACCTCATCAATAACGTCGAGTGCCTTTTGTCCAGCAAGCGCGACAAGGACGGTATCACCCGTCTTTTCAATGACATCAGTTAAGAACTTTAGGGAATCTGCAGAATCATCGACTACCAGAATGCAGGCAATATCATTCGGGTTCTGGTTATTCATGGGTATTTTCCAATTCTGCCATATAACTCGAAAGATGGAAGTCGTTGACGAACCTACGCAGGTTTGTGATGAATACACTGCAGTCTGGAAAGTCATTTTCCAAATCATCTAGTTTTGTTTGAATGCCTCGGATATGTCCCATCTTCCCAAGCTTTTTGAGTTCCGCGATATGTTGGAGAGGAGGGTGGTTTATAACGGCGGACTTTACGGGTTCTAATACTGAATGAGTGTTCAACATACCTTCATAAAACCACTCGATATTTAGATTGCTTTCAATCTTTTCCAGGAAACGGTCATATTCGATTGGTTTCATCAGATAGTCGTCGTGCTTCCATTGATCATTCTTGTCTTCATTTGGATCGATAGCGCTGGCAGTTATCATAATGATTGGCACTTCATTGTTTCCGCCCTCCCGTAGGGCGGTCGTAAGGTCCAACCCGTTCATGCCTGGCATTGATACATCGAGAAGAAACATGTCGGGGCTACGATCTTCCGCCAATCGCAGGCACTCTTCTGCGTTCGCCGCGTTCAATACGATGAACCCGATAGGTTCTAGAATCTCCGAGATGAGTTTGCAGTGGGCTGGCTCATCATCCGTAACTATGACTGTAAGTCGCTTCCCACGATACCCAATAATAGTTCGGTCACTATGCTGCTCCTCACTTGATGTAACGCCTGCGACGACGGGAACGGTTACTTTAAATTCACTTCCACGGCTCACTTGGCTCTCGACAGATACAGTTCCTCCCATTCGCTCCGTCAGAATTTTTGTGATCGCCAGTCCCAGGCCTATGCCATCCGACGCACTATTAATTGATGATTCGGCACGTTCGAATGGAATAAAAATACGCTCGAGATCCGCTGGCAAAATGCCAACACCGTTATCACGTACGGAAAATTCGAGTTCGTCGTCCATTGACAGTACAGACAGGGTGACATCACCATTTGGCGTGAACTTGAATGCATTAGATAAAATATTGATCAAAACTTGACGCAACCGCTTTTCATCAGAACGGATGAGTAGTGGTAAACTACCAATCGACTTGAATTCGAATCTCACATCATTTGCGGCAGCTTCAAGCCTGAACATTTCAACGATTTCCAGGAGGAAAGTTTCCAACCGAAAATCATCCTTGTTAAGGGTAAAATGTTCTGACTCAATCTTCGATATGTCTAACAAGCCATCGACAAGGCCAGTAAGATGTTCTGAACTGCGCCGGATAACATGAACGGCATCAACACGATGTGCTGGGATTGAGCCGTCACGTTCCAGCAATTGAGAATAGCCAAGAATAGTGTTGAGTGGTGTGCGAAACTCATGATTGAGGCCGACAACATAGCGACTTTTTGCCGAGTTTGCGGCTTCTGCAGCCTCTTTTGCTTTCTGCAGTTTCACGTCGGTAACTTTGTGAGCTTCGATTTCTTCCGAAAGTAAATATGTCTGCCGAGACGTTTCATCTTGAGCAACTTTGGCACTTTCTCGGGCGAGTACAAACAACCAGGTGGCAACACCACTGATGATCACAAGTATAAAAAATATTTGCCACATTGTGCCTTGAATACCATCGTGTTGCAGCCAGTCTTCGATGGTCGTCTGCAAGTACACAAGCCCAAGGACGCCACCGATAACCAAACAAAAAAGAAATTGTATTCCGATGTAATGACCAATGCTGGAATTCAATCGAGCAACAATCCACTTCGGAAATATAGCTTCCATCAAAGCAAGAATTTGATCTGTGTACCGAGCTTCTTTTTTGCAGGCGTCATTACACCGGGCATCCAGTGAACAACACAGAGAACAAATCGACCCATCATAAATGGGACATTCTGCCATATCCTCAATTTCGTAGGAGTTCACACAAATGCAACATTCAACCTCTGTTGCGCCACCGAAGTCTGCCTCTGGATCACGCGCCAGATAATATTTCCCGCGAGTCGCAAACGCGAGAAGAGGCGCAGCACAAAATGCAGTTCCCAACGCTAGGTAGGAAGAAAGCGCCCTCATTACCTCACCTAGAAGTCCGCTGTAGGAAATGATTGCCGCAATGATAGCGATCGCAACCGAGCCAACACCAACTGGGTTGATGTCGTATAAATAAGCGCGCCGAAATTCGATATGAGAAGGGCTGAGACCTAAGGGTTTGTTGATTAATAAGTCTGAAGACAAGGCGCCAACCCAGGCGACCGCAATGATGGAGTACAATCCCAAAATCTGTTCCAACGCACGGTAGACCCCCAATGTTATTAGGAGGAATGCAATCGTAACATTAAAGACAAGCCATGCGACACGACCAGGATGGCTATGGGTTAGGCGGGAGAAAAAATTCGACCAAGCAATAGAACCCGCATAAGCATTCGTAACATTGATTTTAATCTGAGAAATAATGACAAAGAGAGCTGTGGCAGCGACGACAACGACGGGTGAATCGAAAACAAACTGGAAAGCTACTTGGTACATATGTGATGGATCGCCGGCGAATTCGGCGGGCACAGCCATTTTCAGCGCAAGGACCACTAAAAACGACCCAGCTATAATTTTTAGCCCCCCAACGCCAATCCAGCCCGGACCAGCAGAAAACATCGCCCACCACCATTTAAAGCCGTTCTTTTCGGTCCTCGGAGGTAGGAACCTCAGAAAATCAACTTGCTCACCAATTTGTGCAGCCAACGAAAAAATGACAGCGGATGCTGCACCGAATAGAAGAATATTGAATCCTCCACCAGGATCTTCAGAGAGTCCGGTAAAGTCGGTCCATTCAGAAAAGAATTCAGGGTGATTTGCCGCAATGAACGCGAAGGGTAGGATATGTAAAGCAAGCCAAATAGGTTGCGTGCAAAGCTGCAATTTGTTGATGAATGTAAATCCGTGAACCACCATGGGAATGATAATGATTGAGCTAATCAGATAGCCTGCAAACAAAGGAATGCCAAAAAACAGCTCGAGCGCTGTAGACATGATTGCGGCTTCTATTGCAAAGAATATAAATGTAAATGAGGCGTAGATCAGTGATGTAATCGTTGAGCCGATATATCCAAACCCAGCCCCGCGAGACAACAGGTCAATATCAACGCCGTGTTTTGCGGCATAGTAACTGATGGGTAATCCGGTAGCAAAAATTAGGAAACATACAACAAGAATTGCGATCGTAGCGTTGACATAACCGTACTGCAAGGTAATTGACGCGCCAATTGATTCCAAGGCCAAGAATGACACGGATCCAAGTGCCGTGTTCGCAACGATGAACGGCGACCATTTTCGAATTCTCTTTGCTGTAAACCTTAGCGAAAAGTCTTCAATTGTTTGGTTTGATACCCATTTGTTGTAATTTCTGCGAACGCGAACAATTTTTTGTTGAATCATGTTTTCGCCCGCCTCACTTTGTCAGCATTCGGTTGCCTACAATGCCAACACCTAACAAAAGGCCACTCTAACATTACTGGGTCGCTTTCCATTGCCAGAGCACTACAGGTCTTGTGCCAGATTACCACGGGCGAATGTTTGCGGATGATTCTATAAATCCTGTTTATGCTGCCCATACAAAAAATTCGGGACGCTCAATATCACACTCGAAACTTTATCATAGGGAGATTGTTTGGTACGTCAAATGACGTACACCTACCCACTCGACCCGAGGGTAGTCAATTGACGTATACCTACCTTCCGACAGCCAAGTTTAAGCTGAAGGACTATACCTTCATTGGAATAAGGGCTCGATTGATTTTTCGAGCCTCATTTCAACATGATGGAATGGGTTGATTATCTATCAGTAAATACCTCAATTAAACAGGGAGTGACTGAGATGTTTGGAATAACGAAGAAACTAAAGGCAGATCATTCGACATCTGCCATACGACGTAAAATTACGTGTGGGCTACTTGCTTTGCCCGCTCTAGCTCTTTTATCAACCGGCGCTCTAGCGAATTCTGAATTCCCGACCAGTAAGGTCAACACGACTGGTTTGGCTGTTACCGACGACACCGTGACAATTGGTATCCTGCACTCAATCACAGGATCCATGGCGATCAGCGAGACAGGCTCTGTGCAAGCTGAGAAGCTGGCGATCAAGCAGATCAACGCTTCAGGTGGCGTTCTCGGCCGTCAGATTAAATGGATCCAGGAAGATGGCGCCACGGATTGGCCGAATTTTGCTGAAAAAGCTAAAAAATTGATCGTGAACGATAAGGTCGCTGCTGTGATGGGTTGCTGGACATCTGCTTCGCGTAAAGCAGTTCTCCCGGTTTTTGAGCAGTACAACAACATGCTTTACTATCCCACCATGTATGAGGGGTTGGAAGCTTCGCGAAACATAATTTACACAGGCCAGGAAGCTACTCAACAAATTCTTGCCGGCCTCGACTGGATTATTAAAGAGAAGAAACCAAAGACCTTCTATTTTGTTGGCTCAGACTATATTTGGCCTCGTACATCATTCAAAATTGCTCGTAAGCATATCGAGAAAAAGTACGGGCTAAAGGTTATTGGTGAGCAGTATTACCCCCTTGGTCATACCCAATTCAATTCCGTGATCAATAAAATGAAGTTGAAGAGACCTGACGTCATCTTTTCCATTGTTGTCGGTGGTTCAAATGTTGCTTTCTATAAGCAAATCACTGGAGCCGGAGTCGATCTCACAAAGCAAACCGTCATCACCATTTCTGCGACGGAAGACGAGGTTCGTGGTATCGGTGGGGAGAATATTGTAGGCACTTACATGTTTGCAAAGTATTTCCAGAGCCTCAAAAACCCGAACAACAAAAAATTCATCAAAGAATTTAAGAAAATGTGGGGTGACGACATCGTTATCGGTGACGTTACCAACAATGCCTACCTTGGGCCTTGGTTGTGGAAAGCAGCCGTTGAGAAGGCGGGCAGTTTCGATATCGATAAGATAAAGAAAGTGAATGGATCTGGCATTGAAATGAAAAATGCGCCAGAGGGATATGTTCGCATTCACGAAACAAACAATCATCTTTACAGCAAATTGCGTGTCGGTCGTGCTCGTTCCGATGGTCAGTTTGATGTGGTGCATGAATCTGAACTGATGGAGCCGGATCCTTTTCCAAAAGGATACCAGTAAGAAAAATGGCGACCGACCTGGAGCACATAACTCGTGCTCCAGGTCGACGCTTATTAAGTGTTATGTGAAATAAAAAATATCTGGTCGTTCTAGGCCAGACCGTATCTCGAAAGGCCAATCATCATGTTCGGATATTCTTTTGGCGAATTAGGTTCCATCTTTGCGATGCAAGGGTTCGCCGGGCTAATCCTCTTTTCGGTTTTTACTCTAATGGCGCTTGGGTTAGCCATTATATTTGGACAGTTGGGCGTCATCAACATGGCGCACGGCGAGTTCATGATGATAGGCATGTACGTTACCTATGTTATATCAAAGTTATTTGCTAATTACTTACCCGGATTGTTTGGAATATATTTCTTTGTCGCGATGGGGGTAGCGTTCTTAGTTACAGCGGCGCTTGGCGCGTTCGTGGAGTGGGCAATGATCCGCCACCTTTATCGACGACCGCTTGATACGCTACTTGCGACATGGGGCTTAAGCCTAATCTTACAACAAAGTATACGCGTGGTGTTTGGTACCCGCGAAGTTGGCGTCGTGAAGCCCGACTGGATGATGGGGGCTGTTAAACTTTCTGATCTGATCGACGTTCAGATATATGGAATCGTTGTTATCCTGATCACGATCGGCCTAACAGTTGGTGTCATGTATATGATGCTCAAATCGATGTGGGGCAAACATGTCCGCGCAGTTGTTCAGAACCGTGAAATGGCTTCCGCAGTTGGAATTAATACGGCACGCGTTGACCGGATGACATTCGCGGTTGGTTGCGGCATTGCCGGCATTGCTGGCAGCGCCTTTACGATGATTAGTTCGACGGCACCTGATGCAGGTCAGCACTATATCGTTGATACATTCATGGTCGTGGTTTTTGGTGGCGCAGCCAGCCTTTGGGGCACTGTCGCATCAGCATTCATGATTTCAATGGCGCAGTCGACTTTAGAATTCTTCATGACGGGTTCAATAGCCAAAGTTATAACGTTACTCGCCGTGATTGGAATTCTGATGATACGCCCACAAGGATTGTTCAGCCTCAAGATACGCAGTCGCTAAGGAACACGCATTATGGATAGACTATTTCCCAAGAAAGATCGGTTCAGCTTTATCGTGATCGCTGTGCTGCTTCTTGTAATATTGCCTTTAGGGTTAGACGTATTCCGTCTTAACCTAGTCAGCAAATACCTTACACTTGCATTTGTGGCCATTGGTTTGGTGATATGCTGGGGTGCTGGTGGCATTCTGAGTCTTGGACAGGGGGTGTTTTTTGGCCTTGGCGGATATTGCATGGCCATGTTCCTCAAGCTCGAGGCCGCAAAAGTTGATATTGGTTGTACGCGTGCCCAGCAGGAATTAGGTAAATGCATCGTTCAATCCACGCCGGGGATTCCTGACTTTATGGATTGGGCCTCGATGACCGAATTGCCATTCTTTTGGCTGCCATTCAGTAGTTTCCCCCTGACCATCGTCATGATTCTAATCGTTCCGACAATACTGGCTTACTTTGTTGGTCTCGCCATGTTCAAGCGTCGTGTTGGCGGTGTGTATTTTGCTATCATGACACAAGCCATGTCAGCGGCTCTCAGTATCTTGATTATTGGTAATGCAGGTTATATCGGTGGCTTTAACGGCATTACTGATTTGCGGACACTTCACGGCTGGGACATTCGAACTGATGATGCCAAGGTGATATTTTATTTTGTGACAGTCGTCTTGATACTGGGCGCGTTATTTGCGTCACAGCTTGTTCTCAAGAGTAAACTCGGAAAGGTCCTGGTGGCAATGCGAGGTCATGAAGACCGTGCACGCTTTTCTGGATATGACGTTGCCAACTTCAAGATATTCGCATTTTGTTTTGGTGCGTTACTTGCCGGTGTTGGTGGCGCGATGTTTACCCTCAATGTAGGATTTATTCATCCTAATTTCGTTGGGATTGTGCCATCGATTGAGATGGTCATCTTCTGTGCAGTCGGGGGACGGTTTTCAATCTATGGGGCCGTATATGGTGCGCTGCTGGTAAACTTGGCGAAAACGGTATTTTCTGAAGCCTATCCAGAGCTTTGGCTTTTCGCCATGGGGGCCATGTTTATCGGCGTTGTGTTAGCGTTCCCAGACGGTTTGGCGGGGCTTTATAAAGTCCATATCGAACCTAAGCTTCCAAAGTTCGGCCGTGACGATGGACCGTCTTCAGTGACAGACCCGGCTAAATAGAGGAAATGACAATGGAAAATTTACATCATCAAGACAGCATTCTTAGTGTCGAAAATCTCACTGTCTCTTTCGACGGGTTTAAGGTTGTAGACGATCTATCATTCCAAATTAAGGTGAACGAACTCAGAGTTATTATTGGCCCAAATGGTGCTGGCAAGACAACCGTTCTCGATCTAATCAGCGGACGTACCCCGGCAACATCAGGATCCGTCATGTTCCGTGGTAATGAACTGAGGGGTATGAAGGAACATCAAATTGTTCATGCTGGTATCGGACGGAAGTTTCAGACACCATCAGTTTTCGAAGAACTGACAGTTTTTGAAAATTTTGAAATTTCGTTTCCCCGTGGTCGAAATGTATTTGGATCCCTCTTCTCTAAACGAGACGAAGTCGTGAAAGATCGTATTCAGGAAGTTGCTGAAACCGCTTACCTTGATGAAGTGCTTCACACTGAAGCAGGCTCCCTCAGCCACGGACAAAAGCAATGGTTGGAAATTGGCATGTTGTTGATTCAAGACCCGGCCCTGCTGATGCTAGATGAACCTGTCGCAGGCATGAGTAAGAGCGAACGACTGAAAACAGGCGATCTGCTTCGTAAAATCGCCCAGGGGCGGTCTGTAATTGTGATTGAACACGACATGGATTTCGTGAAAGACATCGCGCATTGGGTAACCGTTATGCATCAAGGTAAAGTTCTCTCAGAAGGAACAATGGATGTGGTGCAAAAGGATCCCAAGGTTGTCGAAGTCTATTTGGGCCATAGCTAAAAGGAACACGACGTCATGTTGAATATCAACGACTACCACGTATCATACGGACAAAGTGAGATACTTCATGGGATAAATATTGATGTAAAGCCAGGTGAAATCGTTGCCGTGACAGGGCGTAACGGTATGGGGAAAACCACCTTAATGAAATCAATTATGGGCATTATTCCCGCCAATGAAGGGGCCGTCACCATTGGGGATATAAATATTACGAACCTGCCGACATTTGAACGAGTCCAGGAAGGTGTCGCCTATGTTCCCCAGGGTCGGATGATCTTTGCGACGATGACGGTTGAAGAAAATATCGAAACAGGATTGGCCGGCACGAATAAAAAGAACATTCCCAATGAAATCTATGAAATCTTCCCTGTTCTGTTGGAAATGAGACATCGGCGAGGCGGCAATCTGTCCGGTGGTCAGCAACAGCAACTGGCCATTGCGCGTGCCCTTGTATCCGAACCCAAGGTCCTTCTTCTCGATGAGCCAACAGAAGGCATTCAGCCATCTATCATCAAGGAAATTGCCCAGGTACTTCGGCGCATTCGGGATGAACGTGGACTGAGTATCTTGTTTTCAGAACAGGTTCTGAGCTTTGTGATGGACGCGGCTGATCGGATCATGGTGATCGAGAATGGCCGGATTGTACATGAAGACAACCGCGACGACGTGGATGAGGAAACATTGATAGGATATTTGTCTGTATAGGCATTTGAACGAACTAGAAATGTCGCAACATCACCATATTCATGTATGTAAAGTATTGGTGGCGGGCCGATTATTTCTAGTGTTGAATGTGGGATCGGCTTAAACAGCTACCAATATCCTGGCAGGTACGCGAACCACCCATCCCCCGCCAGTTTTTGGCAATCTCATTGCCGGTGCGACTGTTTCCCCTGGCGGTGCGAAGTGGATATAGACAGGCCCCGACTCCAACGCAGCAACATGCAGCCCAAGAAGGGTGATCTTCGTCGTGCGGTCACGGTTTTCCGTTTTGTTAGTTCCAGGTCAGGGATACAGGTTTAAGGCGTTGGCCTGTCTCGGCCGTTTCTTGTTCAGGCAAGACATCAGTGCTTGGCCAATGGCCGCTTTCAAGCGCATCAGCATACGCCGTCAGTCCCTCCCTGCGCATTTCACCAGCGGCGGTTTTATGATCGTAGGTTAAAGGGTGAGTCGAAATCTTTAGCCCGTCTTCCGCAGGCTCGATAATCGCATACCAGACCCTGTCCGTACCATCATTTGCGGGGATACCCACGGCACCACTATTGAGCCACAGTTTCTCACCGATTACCCGAGCGAACGGAATGCCGCTATGTCCCGCCAATATGCCATCGCATTCAGCCTCATTCATGGCGCTGTTTAGAGGGGCGTCCGCACAAGAGGGAAATATAAATTCGTTAATGACACTAAGCCCGCCATGAACCACGCGTAGTCTTTTTTCGCCAATGATTGCGGTAAGAGTGCGGGGCAGGGTGCCCATCCAGCGTTTGGTTCCCGCACTCAGCTTTTCACGGCAGAACGTATACCACTGCTGAGACATTAGATCGCAAGCCGTGCCGGCATCGAACCCACACCCGCAATCATCTAAATCCGCGGCTAAGTTTTCTTCGCAGTTGCCTAAAATGGTTGCGACGCCTTTTTGTCGAACTAGGTCCACGGTTTCCTGGGGCTGAGCACAATAAGCCGCGAGGTCGCCGGTGCAGATCATGCGGTCCGAACCAAAGCCCAAGCGCTCCGCTTCACCGAACAAAGCTTCCGTTGCTTGTAAGTTTCCATAGGTTCCACCGAACAGTAGCAGACCCTTATCGAATTGCATTTCCAACTAACGTTTCCTTCGTATAGTCCTGGCAGGTAATCTAATCGGAAATGGGAGCGACGAAAAGGCGGAGGAGGAGAGATCATGGGGAACTACACCAAAGACGAAATCAATGCAGGGCTGCGGACTGTGGTAAATCCGGCCCTTGTCGTTGCCTACATTAAATATTGTACCAAGACATCGATGGAGTGTCCGAGTCGGGCCATTTGCGGAAGTTAATGTCCCCTCTGAATTAGTTCCGGTTAGCGTTGAAAAGCGGACATGGCGGCTGGAGCACACATAATAAATCTATGAACTGGTATACACCCTAACCTCAGCCTATTTCATATGACCTATAGCATCATATACATAAAGCACCCCCACTGGCCCCTGCCCCCCGTCTACGAGTAGGCTTAGAGGTATGGTGGATGCCCCCAGGTGGACACTTCTCATTCAGGTGGATTGCCGCGAATAAGGGTATGAATACCCGAATTTAGATAGAGTTTAGTGGGGATATAGTGGGGTGTAAAATTAAAGGGCTAGAAGAAAATCTCTTAACCCATTGAAAAGATTGGTACACCCGACAAGATTCGAACTTGTGACCTCTGCCTTCGGAGGGCAGCGCTCTATCCAGCTGAGCTACGGGTGCTGCGCGGGGGGAACATACGCTGAGGGAGCGGGGGTCGCAAGGCTGGTGTGGACTTGCGCATAGCTCATGGGGCATCGGTCGCACGTTCGAATTGTGCCGGGCGCGTGGTGGTGGGGATATTTGGGCGCATGGATGTGCCGATAGGGTGCCGCTTAATTTAATCGATCTGCAATTCACACCACAGGAAAGTTTAAGAACAAGCACGAATCCGAACTTCGGCAGGGAACCCGGTAAGTTGAGAGAAAAGCCGGTCGGGATTATTCGCAACTTGATTTCCGCGCCAAGCTATATGTTGATCGGGGCGGATGAGTGCCAAGTCGCACTGATAAAGGTCGCGTGCGTCCATGTCGTCAATATCAAGAACCTTGAGTGGAATTCCCAAGTTTGCCGCCGCAGTCAACATCTCTGAGACATCCGCCGTGTGCGTTCCCAAGCGCAATAACGTGAAACCCGTGCCAAGTTGATCGTACAGAGAACTGCCGAAGGTTCTCTTCTCATCAAGCCACAGATGAGGGGCTCGCCCGCCGGGAACGCTCGTCGGCGTGTAAGTGACAAAACTGTCAGCAGGTGCCGGACCTTCGGAGGCAATCAAAGGAGAGCCATCATAACGTGCGCCAAGCTGCACGCCAATTGAGGCAAATTGCTCGCCGAAATTCGCCAGCATCTCACCCGCCGTACGCCGTGCCGCCTCGCCCATTGACGTATCGTGCTCGATCGCAGGGTCGATATCGGTTTCACCGATATTAGCTGTCAATTTTCGCGCCGCGTCGGTATTGCGCAAGGCAATTGGCAAGCGCTCTTTTTCGTATGATGCCATTAGCTCGCTGCCGCCCCAGCCGTGTACCATGGCGGCAAGTTTCCAAGCCAAATTTGCCGCATCATCGATACCGGTGTTCATTCCAAAACCGCCTGTTGGTGTAAAAAGGTGCACGGCATCACCTGCGAGAAACACGCGACGATCGGCAAATCGATCAGCGACCAGTGCCATACCGGCCGTCCACGGCTCGTGAGCGACGATCTCCATCGCAATATCGACGCCGACGCAACGACGCATGGCATCTGCGACCGCTGCATCCTCAGGCGGCTGATTCGGTTCACTCGCGCGCGTGCGAAACAAAAATTCGTCACGGCCGTTGACGGCGATCATGCTTGATCGGATCTCGGGATTGACCGCCCAATACTGCCACGCACGACGATGGCCAAGGAAGTCTTGATAGAGTGCCGGCACACGTACATAGGTCGAAAACATACGGCCACCGAAATAGCTCTGTTCGATCCCAGTGTCACCCTGATATTTGATTCCGAGCAGATGCCTGATTAGGCTTCGGCCACCATCGCAGCCGACCAGATATTCAGCGTGCCATGTTTCAGCCATTCCATCCGGTTCACGCACGGTAGAAATATAGACGCTATCATCATTTTGCTCGAAACTTTCGGCATAACATCCGAACCGCATGGTAATATTTGGCCGGGTCTTCGCATGGTCGAACAGGAAACGCTCGAGATGCATCTGGTTCGCCCGATGTATGGGCTCCGGCACCTGATCGGTTTTCGGCGCTTCGGCGATATTTTGCCTCGTTTCGTTTGCCGATGGCATACGCAGCCGCGCCAACTCAAACCCACCAAATCGAGTAAAATAGGCAACATCTGTCGGATGATCAGGCGGCAGCCCCAGCGCGCGAATTTCTTCGCTGATGCCAAGCCGCCGGAAGTGTTCCATGGTGCGGGACCCCTCGGTGCTGCCCTTCGGATGCCACCGTGTCGTCTTTTCGGTATTGAATAAAACTGATCGTACGCCATGCAAGTCGAGGAATAACGCAAGCATCAGTCCTACCGGTCCGCCACCTACGATGGCGACCGGGATACGCGTGCCGTTTGTTTCGACCATGTTTGGTTCCCCTACCGTGCCATCCGCTTCGACAATATCAGATTTCGCTTTTTACTGCACTGATGAGTAGACAAGGCTCACTATACCGAGAGACAGTTTTTAGCTCAATAATTTGCAGGGAACTGTATGGACTTGCGCGTAGCTCATGGGGCGTCGGTCACACGTTTGAATCGTGCTGGGTGCGCGGCGGGGTGATTGGAAACGTAAATTTATGCGCGCAAGAGTGTGCCGATAGTGTGCCGCGGGTTCGTGCCGATCAGAATGTGACGTCACAGATAAGGACGGTCATTAAATATTACAGTCCTGAAATATAACGAAATACTATGAAACTTGCGGACTGCAAATCTTAGCTTATTCTTCGCATCAATAGCACCACTAACTGTGAGGTAATAGGTGCAACCATGCTGTGTGTCGTACACGTAGTATCATATTGCGCTCCGTGAGCCGATAATGGACGTTGAATTTCTCTGATGCCTACCAACCAATACTTTATATCCGGCACTTCCGAAAGTATCACTGATCCACAGATCGTAGAATTTATGGATGCCGTCGTTGATACAGGTTACCTAAACTTCGAAGACCTACAGAAAAAAGGCTTGATGAAGTTCTGGTCCAATATCGCTATTCACCGGTATGAGAACGGTGATTTTAAATACATATTCTATGGCACAAACCTCGTTGCTTCTTTTGGATCAGAGCGGACAGGTTTAAATGTGTCGGAATTAGATAACCCCATCCGTCGGCAAGAGCTATCGGATGCTTTGATGGAAGTCCTAAATACTAAAAAGACCATCTACGCGACCGGTAATCTTATGATTGATGGCAAGGGATACCATCAATGGCAACAAGTAAAGATGCCGTTGCGGCGTAACGGTAAGATCAATGAGGTTTTAAGTTTTATTGTCTTCAACCGCACCTCTTAATCTGATTTCCTTACACAATGATTGGCGACCAGGTCTTCGCTTCTGCCTTGCCGCTCGCGTTAGTTAAGACACCGCCCAATAGAATGGATGGGTGTGCCGATAGTGTGCCGCTGGGCAACGTTGACAAAAAATTTGGCCGTTGCTTCACGCTTCTCTTAACGTCAGGCTCGGGTTGAATAGAGGGGCTTCTTCAGGACTCAATTTGAACATCCTTACTATGTCAAAATAATAAATTTTTACTCGTCATTGATATGTTGACGCCTAAATTTCTGAACATTACAATTTTCAATATGAGCAATTTATCGGAAATTCAGATACTCTACATTGAGGATTCGGCACCCCAACGTGAGCTCGTAAAGCTGACAATTAAGAAAAATTTCGGGCTGCCTGTCGATACGGCGGATACTGGTGCAGAAGGAATAGAACTATGGGCATCCGGCTCTTATAATATCCTGATTGTTGATTATAACTTGCCCGACATGACAGGCATCGAAATTTGCCAACAAGTTCTGTCTAAACAACCCAACACATCTATTCTTATGGTGACGGCCGAAGGCAATGAGGACGTTGCGATAGAAGCCCTAAATCTTGGTGTTACCAACTACATCAATAAAGGTTCAGATAAAAATTTTATAAAGCTCTTACCCGCAGTAATTAGGCGACTTGCGGACCGTGTTGTTGAGTTAAGGGAAAAGAAAAATACAGAGATCGCTTTGCGGGAAAGCGAAAAAAATGCAAAACGAGAACGCGATAGATTACAAGACGTAATAGAAGGCATCACAGTTGGGTTTGTCGTTTATGATGAGAATGACCAATTGGTGATGTGTAATAAGAGCTATTTTAATACCTCAGACGACATACAAGATATAATAATTCCGGGTGTTTATTTTGAGGAGATAGTTAGAACCCGCGCAGAGCGGAATAAAAACAAAGGTGGCATATTGAGGGATGAGGCGTGGATTCAAAAACGCCTTGCTGACCACCGCAACCCAAGGGCACCGTTCGAGCGGACTTATGATGGTCGAACATATCATGTGCATGAATTTAAAACGGCCACTGGTAGTATCACCCTGTTTCGTATCGATATTACAGATATAAAGAAAACGGAACACGAGTTACGCCAAAGCCAGGAACGGTTGACGAATGCCATTGAAAGTCTAAATAGCGGCTTTGCTTATTTTGATGCCGACGACCGTTTGTATATTGCGAATAAAACGTTCGTTGAGACACGTCCCGGGGTCGCCCATTTGGCCAAGCCGGGTATTACATATGAAGAATTTATCAAAGCTCAAGATCCATTAGCTCTAACGATTGGGGATGGCGAGCGCGATGAGGCTTGGTACGAAATGCGTATGAAACAACACCGTAACCCGAGTGGCCCACTCTATCGACAGCTCAAAGACGGTCGACATATCCAAATCGACGAGGTTAAGACCAACGACGGTGGTACCATCAATGTGCGCACAGACATCACCAATTTGATAAATGCTAAGGCTGAGGCAGAAGCCGCTAACCAGTCTAAAATGCAATTCCTCGCAGCGGCTAGCCATGACGTCAGACAACCTCTTCAAGCGCTGGGAATGTTCGGGTCTGCGCTGCGAGATAAGTTATTGGCGACGTCGGTGGGAGATGATGAAACGATTCAAAAACTTGTGGGTCACATGGATAACTCCATTTCCGTGCTGAACGGAATGTTTGATTCCCTCTTGGAAATTTCAAAGTTGGATGCGCAAACGCTGGAGCCAGAAATATTAGAGTTCGATCTCAATGAGTTAATTTTACAGCTGTTAGGTCGATTTGAGCCGACGGCAACAGCTAAGAATCTCTCACTTGAATCTCAGCCAAGCGAATTTAGAGTGCGCTGTGATAAAATTCTCTTGGATCAGATTTTGAGTAATCTCTTGAGTAATGCCATTCGCTACACTGAAAGCGGCAAAGTAGAGCTTGTCGTTGATCAACAAGGGGATCAGATCGTTGTCGCGGTCGCAGATACAGGCATTGGCATACCCAAAGATAAGATCGACCACATCTTTGATGAGTTTTATCAGGTAGGAAATGAACACCGTGACCGAACAAAAGGGTTTGGGCTTGGATTGTCCATTGTGAAAAGGACTGCTGACCTGCTGGAACTGCCCTTGACGGTAGAGTCAAAGGAAGGGCAGGGATCAATATTTACGCTTCAAATACCTCTCGCTAACGGCAAACAAGCTATCAAAGCTTTGCCAGATAAACGTGAAGACGCCCGCGCATTAAAGATCATGGTTATCGACGATGATTCTATTGTCTTGGAAAGCTTAAAGTTCCGTCTCGAAGCCTGGAACCATACGACCCTGGCGGCGTTAAGTCTGGAGCAAGCGCGAGGCTTACTATCCGAAAGTAACATCCAACCTGATATCATCATTTCGGACCTACGATTAAGTGACACCACTGATGGCGTACAAGCGATTGAGGCTTTACGATCACAACTGCGCGAACGTGTTCCCGGTATCATCCTCACGGGGGACACATCGGCTGAGCGTCTCAGGTACATCGAAAATGCGGGGCTCCCAATTTTGCACAAGCCTGTCAATTCCGACACGCTGGCTGAAAAACTACATGAAATTTGTGGCTAAACTTCGGTATCGATACAAAGGCTCTGCCCTGTCCACGACCGGCACCTGATCCGGATCGGTCTCTTCCATCTATAAGAACGAATTTTTAGCGGCTCTATCGTTGACGGAGTGACGAGTTGGCGACCTCATTTTAGGGCCCCGTGATTGAGGTCCGGCGTTAGTGCTCCCGCCCACAGTCCCATTATGGCGACGGAGAGGTATTAAGGATTTAGCATAGCCTCAGACGCCATTTGTAATGCGTTAAGGCTCACTTCTCCGAGCTTGCATGTACACTTTCCCTGCTCCCAGTTACAGGATTCAAGGTGCGTCATGTAAGGAATCATTTCGGTTATTTTTTCTATCAGATTTCGGCTATGATGGGCGATCACTCTTTGGACGACAATGACGAGATAGTCGTTATCAAAGGGCTTTGGAACAAAGTCCGTTGCGCCTGACCGAAAGAATTGAACGGCGGTATTTTGGTCCGCCGTTCCGGTCAAGACAATGACCGGGATCACGATCCCCTTGGCTCTGAGTTCCCGTAACGCGGTCAGCCCATCTTTTTCAGGCATCTGAAAGTCCAAAAGGATAACATCAGGGAGGGTATTCTTTACCTGTTGTATTAAATCTACAGCGGAATCAAGCTGCAGGACTTCGTAGCCCATAGGTGATAAACCGATGTCGATGAGTTCCCGAACATGGATATCATCGTCGACAATTAAAATTCGCTCAGCCAAAAAACTATCTCCACTACAACTTATGGTCATCTGAGTTATGAATAATTTCATATAGCATATAATAATTCTAAATCACAGTTATTTACCTATGAATACAGTCGTATGACTGATCGGAAAAAATAGGTATGTTTTCATTTTCGCGAAAGGACATCAGTTCAACGACAAAAAAATTTGTACATCGGGGAGATATAAGCGAAATCGATCTCCAATAAACCTGGTAGGTAAATTGGTGCTTGTACTCATTTGTCGCCGAATATGGATGGTGAACATGATACGCAACACTAGAAGATCACCAAGTTCTCGAATGGCTTGGGCATAAAACCAGAGGAGCGAATTATCTGGAAGACCTCGCTATCATGCCGACCTTAGACATTTACGCCTTAGCGAATAGTATTCGTCGATATATTGCAGAAGAATTTGACGTCTTCTCACGTGTCGAAAAATACGTCGGGAATCGTCTCCGATGTCGGGAAACATAAGGGATGCTTCGGGGGCGTGTTTTGTGAGAATAGGGTTCAGGAGTGTATGGGGGTTATGGTTATGACTTGGAACTCGATTTCAGGGCCTAATAATATAAAACGTAGGTTACGGTACCTTTCTCGTTGTTCTTAAATAATAGAGGTGTTTTGACCTGATTAAATTTTTTATGCTTCCTTTTATCAATCGACAAATCTCCTTTTAGAAATATTGGTCTGTTTTCAATGAAAGCTGTCGTATGTGCCGTTAAAATTTCTGGTGAAGAACTTCGGAAATCTGGGTCTTTTAGAAATTTTCCTGTTTGGTCTCTTAGAACATGGGAAACGACATCGGTTCCATGGAAGATTACCTGAAAATCATTAACTTCCGGGTGAAATTTTGTGATCATGATATTTGCCCAATAGGGCATAAAAGGCCGCGACTGGATATGGGAAAAGGTCAGTTCTCCGTCGCCCTTTGTTGAATTTATTAATTCAACAAATTTCTTTATTTTATCATCGATTATGAGAGTTTTTTCATTCTTGTGGTCTCCGACCATCGATAATTCCCCACTATTGAATGGCAAACATATCGCCAACCAGCACTGCATAGCAATGTTCCCAGGCAAGGCGGAACTTACCAATGGGTTCACATCTCTCCTTCATAAGTCTGAAAAGGATCAAAAGCGGTCTAAATTATCGACTCCAACCCTATATTGCTATGCGGCTGTGAGCGAATTTTTGTAATCTGAGGTTCGGTGCCAAAGAAGGAATGTGCCGCTGACTCATGTTGGTCTACAATTGGGGAACGAGCTTGACTGTGGTCAAAGCAAAATTAGCCGTAATCCATATAGTGGCGGTCAATGAGTTACTTTGTTTTGAAAGGAGAATGGGGCCAGGAGAGTTCATGCCTCCGTATGAAGGGCGGAACAGAAACGAGCAATTGCCATATGATCTGACGGGTCGAAGAAAAATAGCACCGGAAAAAATTAGTGGATGAACAGCATCAAAGTTTTTACTGTGGCCCCGAGAGATCAGTTAAAGTCTATTCGACCTTCCGAAAACACCCAGCAGAAAAATTCGAAGGGACAGGAACAAATGCCCCCTACGGCGGTGTCAGAGCGGGACAATAAACAACAACAGTTGGAAGGTCTCTTCAGTTGGCGTGGGACTGTCATCTCGCTTTCGTTGTTATTGATATTATTTGTCACGTATTCCTGGATTGAACGTGAAACACGAGAATCTTATCGGTGGGTCTCGCATACACATCAGGTTCAAGTCGCTCTTAAAAAGGTGCTCTCGACAATGCAAGACGCCGAGACTGGACAACGTGGATTTTTACTGACCAGTCAAGAGCAATACCTTGAGCCGTTCGAGTTCGCCATTAAAGAAATAGATAAGCCCGTGTCGCTCGTGCGACGATTGACCCTCGATAACCCGACCCAACAACAGGCTTTGACCAAGGTTGAGGCATTGATTGCTGAAAAGGTTTCAGAATTGAGAGAAACCGTCTCCCTTTGGCGCAATCAAGACCCGAAAGCCGCACTTAAGCTGGTCAATTCTAACCATGGTAAAGAGGTCATGGATCAGTTGCGGAAAATTATCAAAACAATGGAAATTGAAGAAAGCACGCTTCTGGACCAGAGAAAACTGGAAACAAAGAACCATAGGAGAATAGGCTCTATAATTGAGGTAATTTCCCTATTTGTTCTTTCCGCCATTGGCATTTACGTCATTTATAACTTACGAAACCAGACTCGATTATTGAGCCAGCGGGTAGAGGACGGAAAAGCCAGTTTAATCATTTCTCGCGACAAAGCCGAAGCCGCAAATCGCGCCAAATCAGCATTTCTGTCAGCGATGAGCCATGAACTGAGAACACCCTTAAATGCGATCCTTGGTTTCGGTCAAATGTTGGAGGGGACACCGGAGGCACCATTAAACGAGCACCAGGAAGCGTGTGTACAACACATTGTCAAAGGAGGTCACACCCTTACTAACTTGGTTGATAAAATTCTGTTATTTTCAGATATCTCAGATGGCACGACATCCATTGTTGCTTTTGATGTGGCCATCAAGGAGATGTCGGATGAATGCCTGGAAGCGGCTAGGAACAACGCTGACAGGCATGACATTAAACTGATCACAGAATTTCCCGATGAAGGCTTGCCGCAAATTCGGATTGATCCTGAGCATGGAAAGGAAGTTTTGATGACTTTTCTATCCAATGCGGTCCTCTACAATCAGCCCGGCGGAGAGATCAGAGTCGGTGCTTCGCTTGAGAATAATGATCGGGTACGTATATCTGTTTCGGATACTGGCAGAGGCATACCGGTGGATAGATACGCAGAAGTATTCCTGCCTTTTCATCGTCTTGATATGGAAAATTCACCTATCAGCGGTAGTGGGGTCGGTTTGGCAATTGCCAAGGCGTTGACTGAACTTATGGGGGGCCAAATTGGCTTTGAGAGCAAAGAAGGAATAGGAACTACATTCTGGATGGATTATCCTATTATTCATAAAGGGTAAGTCATTAATACGATGCCGTTAACCTGTTTTACGCCATTCCCATAATGAAAATGTTGATCTTTCATTACAATGCCCGAGTCAGGTTAGGTATAAACATTAATACCAGCCTTTGATCACGTCGGCTTTACTCACCATAAGCGATCACATGTTCGAATTGTGCTGGGTGCGCGGTGCGGTGTGTGGGGAAGCGAATATTTTTTGCGTATGGATGCTCTAGACATATATACGGTTGATCAGTAGAACTGTTTCTTAAACAAATGGTACGTACACGATGGGTTCCCAGCCACCCTACAAGTTCGTCATCGTCGACGACGATGCAAGCATGCTTAAACTGATGTGCGCGCTTCTAGAGGATCGTGGTCATGACGTTGTTTTGTCTCATTCTGGCATGTCAGCTGGCTTAGATATTCCTGATTTACGCCCCGACTGCGTTATTACGGATCGGGTTATGTTCGGAGTGGATGGCTTTGAGATGGTGCGTGATCTTCGAGAGGACTCGGAATTGCAGCATGTGAAATATATTATGGTTTCAGGCGCGGTGGACAGGACCATACAATCGAAGATCGAAGACGCTGATTTCGATGCATTTTTTAACAAACCCATTGACCCAGCCACCTTCGCTGACGAGATCGAACGAGTGATGCAGCGTGAATGAGAATTAGTGTCTCGGTTACTCTCTCCTGTCTTCCCAAATTTCATTATTGGTTAATACCCTACCAGCGGACGTCTCCATCTCTGATGTAAACAAGCGCACCGTCGTCCGCGGTATGAGGTGCATGGGCGAGCCCTATTGGATAACGCGCCCATGATCCGGGGGTAATGTCGCCAAACTGATCCGTAAACACGCCGTCAAGGATCAGCACTTCTTCGCCGCCGGGGTGATCGTGCTCCATGATCGTCGCATTTGGGAACACTTTTCCGACGCGGGCGGTTACATCACGCTCTTCGTTTTTGTAGAAATGAACGACCTCGGCTACCCGGTGACCGAAGGGCATCCATTCCGCAGCATCGAGATCAGTCGTCGTTCGCTTATCATCGCTCCCGAATCCGTTGAGACGTTTAACGTAGATAACACATCCTTCTTTTGAAGCCGCCGTATAGGTTGTCCCCGGTGGGTTCATAATGAATGTCCGAGCGCCATAGTCGCCGTGTCCGTCAGAGAACATCCCTTCTATGACGAAAATCTCTAACCGCGTTTCTAATACCTCTGGCGCTAATTGAGTGTTCGGAGCGAGACGGACAAGCGATGTTTCGCGTCCCAACTCTCTATTGTTTACCCGCTCGAGAATTTTTCTTGAAACACCGGTTTGATCGGTACTTTCCCACGCCATTTCGTCGGGGCGTAGAATGACAAGCTTTGTGCAATCAGCATTGACTTCAGGATCAGTCATCATCGGATTCCTCCGTATATTAATCTGCACACGCGCACTTTCGACAAAAGTCTATGTGGTAGCAGTGAAAGAGTCTATCGAGTTGCACGACGAGTGCCCGTAACTGAGAATTCACGCTGAGGGAGCGGAGGTCGCAGGGGTTTCCTGTAGGCTGCATTTATGCAAGCCTCACCCTTCGCTGAAATTGTAAAAGGCGGGGGTATCTAACGATGATGTTTGAATATTTTCCTGAAAATTATCCGTGGTCGATGGCGGCCATGATGGCGGTGAACGCAGGCGCCGTCATGTCCGAGGTGGATGAGGTGTTGCGCGATCTAAAGGACGTTGCGGTTCGCAATGATGATACGGCAAACCAATCTTGGCACGATGCTTGGTCGAAACTCGGCGAGCGTTCCGAGAGGTTGGCCAAACTTGATGTCGGTAAGAACCGACGCATCAGCGCCGGTGATAAATATTTGCGCGCCGCCATTTACTTCATGACCGCCGAACGAATGGGTAAGTCGAATTCGCCCGAACGTCTGGTTACCTACAAAAGGATGCTCCGGTGCTTCGAACTCGGTACGCAAAATTTACAAGCCCCCGTGACCAAGGTTCAGGTTCCATTCCAAGACACCTTTCTACCAGCACTTTTCTATCAGGCTCAAAACGTAACGGACAATTCGCCAGCGCCCTGCATCATCCATTTTGATGGATTGGATGTCATGAAAGAGTATTTATATCTGACCGGGTTGTCGGCGCAATATGCGCGGCGCGGAATTTCAACGCTGTTGTTAGATCATCCTGGCGTTGGTGAGGCCCTGCGTTTGCAAGACCTTAAACTTACACCGAATACGGAAGAGCCAGCTTCCGCAGCAGTTGATTACCTAGAGAGCCGCGCGGACATCGATGCTAATAAAATTGGCATCGCGGGTATCAGCCTGGGCGGTTACTACGCGCCGCGCGCGGCAGGGTTTGAAAGCCGACTAAACTGTGTCGTCGCATGGGGTTCGATCAACGACTATGGGACCATTACCCGTGGAAGGCTCGATGGATCAGGTACAAATTTATCTGTTTCCCATTGGGAAGAACACATGCACTGGGTCCTCGGCACATCGACGCGCGAAGAAATTATAAGCTTTACCGACGAGATGGTTTTGGATGAGGCATTAGCAAACATTCGCTGCCCGCTGCTTATTCTGCACGGCGAAAATGATCGCCAGATTCCAGTAGCAATGGCGAAAAAAACTGCGGCAGGGGCGGTCAATAGCCCAGCGGTTGAGCTTAAGATTTTTACCGAGGAAGAGGGCGGGGTTGAACACTGTCAGGTTGATCATAGCAGCTTGGCGATCGAATACATGGCCGACTGGGTCGCAGACGTTTTTAACGACTAAGGCTTTTCTGAAACGAAACGCGCGCGAGCGCCCGTGTCAGCTTTAGACGGCAAGGGTGCTTGTGCATTTTGTATCCAGGCCGCGATGTCGTGCCAAAAGATTTTTGCCTTCAAATCCCGAAGCAGCATGTGGTAGCCCTTTTTGTAAATTGCAATGCGTTGGTGCTGGCGCGCTGATTTAGGCAATCGGCGGAGCATTTGAATTGTTGGGTCTTTTGGTACGACTTCATCCCGCATGCCGTATAAAATCAGCGATTTTTTATCGAACTTATCCGACGCCGCCAAGGCCGCATCCATAAGGTTGGTAAGGCCGTGAACAGTATCGACGCGGGTTTCTTTGATCACCAGCGGGTCGCGACCGAGCGCGCGGAGCATTTCTAAATTATCGGATGGTTTGATCTTTAATCCGCGACCAGTCAACGTTAGCCAGGGCACGGTGTATGATGCAACGCCCAAGGCCCAGCGTTGATAGAACGGCATGGTTTCACGGCCCCAAACCGCCGGAGCAGATAGAATGACGCCATCGACTTTGGGGGGCTCCGGGCCTGTCATTGTAACCATCGTTACCGCCCCGCCCATGCTTTCGCCAATGATGTAGAGCGGAACGCCTTTGTGGTTCGAACGAACCAACCGCACCACGGTTTTAAGATCATCGATATAGGCCTGGGTGCCGGGCCAGAATCCGCGGTGCTGAGTTTCGCCGAATCCTCGCTGATCGTAGGCGTAGGTTAGAAACCCTTGTTCTGCCAAATAGGTTCCGGGATCGTGAAAAAAATTGCTGTAATCGTTAAAGCCGTGCAAGGCGACGAGGATAGCCTTTGGTGGAGATGATGTCGGTTTCCAACTGCGAAGGGGTAAGCGATAGCCATCAACAGTGAGAATAGCATCATTGCTAAGCCGTGCTTCGCCAATGGCTGGACCCGGTTGTTTTAGGATTGGCGCGCACGCGGTTAAGATCAGAATCGCCGGAAGTATGAACCGGAGACCCCGCCACCTCATCTAAAGCTTCCCCGTCTCCGCCCCGCCGGTGAGGTGCAGGAAGATGTCTTCCAGCTCGACTTCTTTAGTGGCGAGGTCGATGATCGCGAACCCGGCAGTCTGAATTGCGGTCAGAATTTCACCACTGTTGGTCTTGCTGGGGGAATATCTAAATATCAATTGGCGGCCATTTCGTTGCTCGACATTGAAGGGCGCGAAGACGTCGGGCAAGGTGCCAACATCTTGGTCAACGGTCACCATCATTTGCTTGGCGTCCAGGCGCTGCAGAAGCTTATCCGTTGCTTCGCAGGCGATCAGTTCTCCGTTGTTGATGATGGCGATTTCGTCACAAAGGGCTTCGGCCTCTTCCAAATAATGGGTGGTGAGCAGAACGGTGGTGCCTTGCGCATTCAATTCCTTAACGTGCGTCCAAAGCTGACGGCGAAGGTCAATATCCACGCCCGCAGACGGCTCGTCCAGGACCAGGACCCGGGGCCGGTGAACCATGGCTTTGGCAACCAACAAGCGTCGTCGCATGCCGCCGGACAGAGTTCGGGGGTAAGCGTCACCTTTGTCTTCAAGTCCTACGGCCCGCAAAATATCATCGGTTTGGCGGTCTTTCTTTGGGACACCGTATAGCCCAGCTTGCAGGTCGAGCAATTCACGCGGCGTAAAAAACGGATCAATGCTCAATTCCTGTGGCACGACGCCAATGGATGTGCGGGCTTGGCGCATTTCTTTTTCGATGTCGTAGCCACAAATCTTGGCGCTGCCTGACGTTTTAATGACCAGCCCCGCCAGCGTGTTGATCAAGGTGGATTTCCCGGCGCCATTTGGCCCCAACAGTCCAAAAAAGGAGCCCGCTGGAATGTCCAGATTCACGTCTTTCAAGGCCACCTTCGGCGGCTGGCCCGCAACGCCAGCGTAGGTTTTTGAGAGCCCCCGAATTTCGACGGCATTTGGTATTGAAGCGTCAGGCATAAATTTCATAATTCCGGAAGCAGGAGGCACAGGACGAGTTTGGCATTAAACCGGATCAAGGCCCCAATCAAGACCCCAATCAAGACATTGATTGTCGTGGCTCAATCGGTATCATCCAAGTATCGGTTCGGTCAACGTTCTTTGGGGTCAGATCATGGATACAGAAGAACCCGTTTATGTACAAACACGGTCGGTTGCGTGCGATGGCGGCGGCGGTCCGCTGGGCCATCCCAACGTTTATCTAAAAATTGGCGACACGGGCGACGTCGTCTGCCCCTATTGCAGCGCGCAGTTTATCCTGAGCGATGATGCCGAAGAGGCGGCGGGCCACTGACCGAGGCTGCCTCAATCCCAAAACATGTCTTCCTGATCGACGGATCGGGATTTCTTTTCCGCGCCTATCACGGTTTGCCACCGATGTCGCGCGCCGATGGCACGCCGGTGAACGCTGTCTTTGGCTTCACCAAGATGTTGATGAAGCTGGTCGAAGATACGGATGCGGATCATATCGCGGTGGTCTTTGACCGCGCCCGAAAAACATTCCGCAACGAAATTTACGGTGAATACAAAGCCCATCGACCGCCACCGCCGGATGATTTAATCCCGCAGTTTGCATTGGTCCGCGAAGCCACCCGTGCACTTAATATTGCCGAGGTCGGTATGGAGGGATACGAGGCCGATGACCTGATCGCCACCTATGCCCGCCAGGCTCGGGAAATTGGGGCGGAGGTCACCATTGTTTCTTCGGATAAAGACCTGATGCAGCTGGTGG